>JBAVPI010000119.1:0-1696 GCA_049692915.1 Pyrinomonadaceae bacterium | reverse complement strand
TGCTGGGCGTGGCCGGACTATATTTCTACCAGCAGCGACAAGCGACGGACGATTCGACGCAGGTCGAGACGGGGACGGAAAAGCAGACAGAGACGCGGCAAGCCGCCGACATCTCCAACGCCGCTCCTTCCGACACCGCCACTGCCGCTCCTTCAATCGAGATTCCGCAGCCGACGGCGACGCCGGAAATCACGGTCGAAAATATCGCGCTTCCTCCTCAACAAACCGCGCCCGTCGCGTCGCACGACGCCGCTTCAACCACCGCGCCCACAGTCGCCGCCGCGCATCGTGCCGCGGAAGCGGGCAAGCGTCAGGAAGAGGAGGCGAAAAAATCTTCCGCTACGGAGACACGCAAAACTAAAGAGAAGGATGAGCGCCCCGCCGTCGCCGTCGCCCCTGTCAAGCATGGTAAAAAGGGCGAGCCTGACGGCGAGCAAGCGCAAATCGAACAGAGGCCGCGTCGCGTCGGTTCAATCGTCTATCCGGAAGCGAGGCGCGAGGGGCGTCTGCGCGGCGGTGATCGTCGTCAAGAGCGCCGTGCCGTTGACCGCGTCAGAAGCATCTTTGAAGGCCAGCCGCCGAGGTAAAGATGATGAGTGATAAGTGATGAAAAGAAAGACCGTCTCTTTTCAGTCATCACTTACCACTCATCAATCATCATTTCCTTTTCCTCACTTTTACCTTTACAGTTTTCCCGCATGAAGCGGGAGCGCATTGACAGGATTCTGGTGGAGCGCGGGCTGGCTCCGTCGCGGACGCGCGCGCAGGCTCTGGTGATGGCGGGCGCGGTGCTCGTCGGCGAGCAGCGTGTCGAGAAGTCTTCGGAGACTTTTTCGCCGGACGCGGAGGTGAGAGTCCGCGGGATGGAAGACCCCGCTTCGCGCTACGTCGGGCGCGGCGGGCTGAAGTTGGAGCGTGCGCTCGACGAGTTCAAGTTGGATGCGCGCGGATGGACGTGTCTCGACGTGGGCGCTTCGACGGGCGGCTTCACCGACTGCCTTTTGCAACGCGGCGCGCGGCGCATAGTCGCCCTCGATGTCGGGCATAACCAGATTGACTGGAGCCTGCGCACAGACCCGCGCGTCGAGATTCGAGAAGGCGTCAACGCGCGTTATCTCACGCCGGACGATTTCACGGAGAAGTTCGACCTCGTCGTGATGGACGTGTCTTTCATCTCGGCGACGAAGGTGTTGCCCGCCGTCCCCCCGTTGCTGGAAGCGGGCGGGCGCGTGATAGTTTTAATCAAGCCGCAGTTCGAGGTCGGGCGCAGAGAGGTCGGCAAGGGCGGCATCGTCAGCGATTCGTCGCAGCACGCGCGCGTCGTCGAGGAGGTCAACGCGGCGGCGCTCGAACTCGGCCTACGCGTGCGCGGCGTCGTCGAATCGCCGATCACGGGCGCGGACGGCAACGTGGAATTTCTCGCGCTGTACGAGAAGGCGGAAGGCACATGAGAAAGCTTTCGGAGCGGGCGGCGCTGGCCATCTTGCAGCGTGGCAAGGCCGCTTTCCAGACTCACGTCAAACTCAACTTCGAGCCTGCGGCGCGCGACTGTCAGGTGTGCCCGACACAGGGCATCTGCTGCACGGACGCGCACTTCGTCAACGTCCACATCACACGCCTCGAAGCCGTCGCCATACGCGAAACGCTGCGGCGGACGCCGCGCCTGACCGACGCGGGGCGACGCGCCGTCTATCAA
>JBAVPI010000118.1:0-5358 GCA_049692915.1 Pyrinomonadaceae bacterium | reverse complement strand
CTTCATTACTCATGCCCGCCTCTTTCGCCCCTTCCTCTCTCGTCTCCGAAAACTTTCCCCGATTATGAAGACTCGCGGCGCTTTTGAAAACCGCCGCACCCATCGTCCGCCGCTAATCGCGCCCCATGGAACGCATTCCGCGTCGCACCCGAATCGGCGTATGATGCTGAACGCATTCCGTCTAAACATTAGTTAGGCGCATTCGAGTAATATGAGGATAAGAATGAAACTGCTTGTTCTAGTCGGGACAATCTTAGCGTGCCCTCCGAGCAAAGGGAGCAAACATTTTAAGGGGCATGATCTTATTAGCGGCTGCACCTAACAACGGCATGCACCCGACGCCCCATTACGAAGTCTTTCATGCACATTGAACAGGTGCGCGGGTATTGAAAGGAGCAGAGAATGAGTAAAGTTGTTTCCGTGTTGCTAACTGCGGCATCCTTTTTCGCGTTTGTCTTGACGGACAAGCCGCAGGTGAAGATTGAAGATTTGCGTCCACTCACGGGCGCGCAATGGACTGGAACTTTGACGTATCTGGACTACGGCAAGAACAAGAAAGTCTCCATTCCCTCGAACCTCATCGTCACGCCGTCAGCCGTAGATAAGCGGTCGTGGAATTTCGAGTATCAATACCCGGACGAGCCGAAGGCGAACCACAAAGAGTCTGTGGTGTTGAGCAAAGACGGTCGGACGATTGATGGCGAGACGGTTATCGAGAGAACAAGGCTGGCGGGCAACACGACCAAACTCGTGACGGAGAAGAGCGGGACGGACAATGACAAGCAAGCGTCGTTTCGCTTCACGTACCTGATCGGCGCGAAAAGTTTTTCCATCAGGAAAGAAGTCCGCTACGAAGGCACGTCCGAGTTTTTCGAGAGAAATTTATATAGCTGGAAAAGATAAAGCGGCGGGCAGCGTTGAAGAAGACGAAAGCCTCACGGGACTTGCGAGTCCCGTGAGGCTTTCGTTCGTCGGTTTGCGCGCGCGGAGGCTTAGCCTTGAGTCTGTTTCAGGTGAGCGTCGAACCAGTTGATGACGGTCGTGTACCATAGTTGAGAGTTCTGCGGTTTGAGAATCCAGTGGCCCTCGTCGGGGTAGACGAGCAGTTTGGATTCGACGCCCTGCTTTTGCAGATAGGTGAAGAGTTGCAGGCCCTGATCCACGGGCACGCGGTAGTCGAGTTCGCCGTGCGTGACGAGCGTGGGCGTCTTGAAGTTTTTGGCAAAGCGGTGCGGCGACCAGCGTTCGTAGAGTTCGGGGTTGGCCCAAGGCGTCCCCTTGAACTCCCATTCGGGGAACCAGAGTTCTTCGGTCGCGCCGTACATGCTCGTTAGGTTGAAGACTCCGGCGTGTGAGACAAGCGCGCTGAACTTGAAGCGCGCGTCGTCGTTGTGGCCGAGAATCCAGTCCACCATGTAGCCGCCGTAAGAGCCGCCCGCCGCGCCGATGCGATTCTTGTCCGTGTAGCCGAGCGAGAGGACGTGCGCGACGCCGTTCGTGATGTCGGCGAAAGCCTTGCCGCCCCAGTCGCCGGAGATGTCGTTCGTGAATTGCTGGCCGTAGCCGGTCGAGCCGCGCGGGTTCGGCGTGAAGACGACGTAACCGGCCTGCGCGAAAATCTCAGGATTCCAACGATAGCCCCAACTGTCGTTCCAAGCGCCCTGCGGCCCGCCGTGAATGAGAACGACCAGCGGATATTTCTTCGACGCGTCGAAGCCCGCGGGCTTGACTATCCAGCCCGAAACCTTCGCCCCAGCCGCGCCTTCCCACGTCACCTCTTCGGCGGGTTGCAGGTCGAAGCCCGCGAGCATCGCGTCGTTGGCGTGCGTCAACTGAACGGCCTGACCTGCTCCTGCGCGACTCGCCTCAACGATGCCGTCGAGCCGTGCCGTGTAAATCTCCGCCGGGCGCGTCGTCGTCGAGCGAGAAAAGACGAGCGTGCGGCCATCCTTCGAGATTTGCACGTCGTCGTTAAAGCCTTCGATCAACTTTTTAACCGCGCCGTCGCTCATCGAAACGTAATAGACGGGTTGGCGTCCGCGCTCGCCGGAGGCAAGGTAGATGCCTTTCGAGTCGGGGGTGAAGGTGAAGCCCTCGACGTAGGCGTCGAACTTCGAGATCAACTCGCGCGAGCTTTTGGCGGCGCGGTCGTAGAGCATCAAGCGCCAGCGGTCGCTCTCGAAGCCAGCGGTCTGTTGCGAGCGGTAGGCGATGAAACGCCCGTCGGGCGAATACTGCGGCGAAGCGTCCGCGCCGGTGTTGTCGCCCGTGATGCGCCTTGCCTCGCCGCCCGTGACGGCGATGACGAAGATGTCGCTGTTGGTCGAAGTCGCTTCGACCTTCTCCGTGTTGCGCGTGAAGGCGAGTTCCTTCGAGTCGGGCGAGAAGGCGTAATCGGGCGGGCCGCCGAGTGAAAACGGCGGGGCGTCGAAGTCGCCGGTCGTCAGGTCAACGGCCTTGCCGCCCGCGACCTGCGTGACAAGGACGTGCGAACGCTTGCCGCCTTTCCACGAAGTCCAGTGACGATAGAGCAGGCGGTCAACGAGATGCGCCTTGACCTTCGACGAGTCGGCCTCTTCGTCGCGCCGCTTGTTGCAGGCATCGTCGGCGCAGTCCGGGTAAACGTCGGAGAGAAAGGCGATCATTCGCCCGTCGGGCGACCAGACCGGATCGCTTGCGCCGCTTGAGAGCGTCGTCACCTGTTTGCGGTCTCCGCCCTGCGCATCCATCGTCCAGATTTGCCCGCCGGTCGTGAAGGCGAGGCGCGTGCCGTCGGGCGACCAGCGCGGCGAGGCGGCGGACGAGTCGCCGCTCGTCAATTGTTTCGGCTCGCCGCCGGAAATCGAGACGACGTAGATTTGCGTGATGCTCCGGTTGGCCGAGAAGTTAGGGTCGGCGATGGTATAGGCGACCCACTTGCCGTCGGGCGAGAGTTGCGGGTCTGAGACGCGACGCATTTTGAGCAGGTCGTTGACGGTGAACGCGGGCTTCGACTGCGCGAAAGCGGCGGACGCGCAGAGCACGACGAGCACGAGCGCGGTCACAAAGGCGGATAGACGCTTCATGTTTGTTTCCCTCGGAAATTCTGTTGAGATAGAGATGTCGGAACGGGTACGCCGGAGAATTTAACATAGAAGGGGGAGCGACGCTAAACCGCGCGTCGCTCCCCTTTCACGAAATCAGCCGTGCCGGTATCGTCAGTTCATTTGATGACGAAGGCCGAGAGTTCCTTCGGGTTGCGCAAGTTGAAGATGCGGCCCGTGGCTTCGTCAACTTCGTAGTCGGGCGACTTGTCCTTGAACATAATCTGGCGGTCGCCCTGCCCCGTGTCCATATTGACGCCGATCAGCCCCGCGCCCTTCTCCTTCTCCTGCTTCACGTCCGTCAGCACATAGACGTAGATGCCGCCCGTCTTCGTCGCGCTGTAACGCTTCGACATGAACTGCTCGTAACCGGACATCGCGCCGATGAAGTTATTGTTGGCGCGCGTCGAGCCGCTCGTGTCGCCGAGCGAGGCGGCGTTGAAAGCCTGTCCCTGCGACATCGCGGCGGAGGCGACCGTAATCGCCGTCATCGCGATCTTCTGCCAACCGGGGACGCCCGGCGCGGCATACTTCGTGCCCCAAGCCATCGTGTGTGTGCGCGGGTCGAAGGCGGCGACGTGGTTCGTGCCGCGCACGACGATTGTGCCGTTCTCGCGGCGCGAGAGCGCGACCGGATTGTCGGTCGTGTCCGCGCCCTTCGAGCCGATGGCGGAGAGTCCGCCGAAGCCGAACTTGGCGACCTTTGCCACCGTCGCCGCCGTGCCGAGGTTGTACTTGAATTCGAGCTTCGTCTTGAAAGCCTCTTTGACCTTGCCGCTCGAAGCCGTGTCGAGGCCGATCAGATTCTTTTCGTCGGCGACGAGGATGGCGTGCTGGTCTGGGAGCAGAAGCATGTTGGTGATGCTGCCGCCGGCCTTGTCGTAGAACCAGACGGGCGCGCCTGTCTTCTTGTCAATCGCGGCCACGCCGAGCGGCTTCTTGACGACATACTCGCGCTTGCCGAAATCGTAGAACGTCCCGCCGAGACGACTGTAGAGCACGTCGCCCTGCGAAATCATTTCGACGATGCCGCCGCCGAAGTCCTTGCTCGTCCACCTGACCGCGCCGGTCGCCTTATCAACGGCCCGAATCTGCCCTTTGGCCGAAGTGTAGATCGTGTCGCCTTCGAGAAGAGCCTGCGCGTTGGCGTTCTTGATTTTGCCCTCGGTCACATCGTAAGCGACGCGCCAGACGAGCTTGCCGTCCGAGAGGTTGTAGCGATGCAGGCCCGCGTAGGTGAAGTAAACCGAGTCGCCGTCGAAGATGGGCGGCTGCGCGCCGGAGAGGTCGAACTTGGGAAAATACTTGCTGCCGCGCTCGATGCCGTAGAGGTCAACGTTGTCTGTGAACTCCGACTGCCAGAGCATCTCGCCGGTCGAGAGACGGAGCGCGGCGATGTCGAGCTTGTCCTTCGTCATCTTGTTGTTGGCGACCGTGAGGAAGACGAGCATGTCGCGGTCGAAACTCGGCGAGACCTGCACGGTGTAGCCCTTGAGCGTCTCGGTCTGCCAGATGTTTTTGCCCGTCAGCAGATCGAGCGCGAGGAGGTGCGTCTTCTTCTGCGTCGCGCCCGTGTTGTCATAGACGAGCAGGAGCGGCGTTCCCTGAATCTCCTGTTGCTCGTGCTCTGCGATGTCGCGCAGATCGTCGCGTCGCCAGAGTTCCGCGCCCGTCTCAGGGTTCAGGCAATAGACGCTCGACATCGTGCCGACCAGCAGCGTGCCCGCGTTCGTCACGCTGTACCACTTGATGTCCTGCGAGGGCGTGTGCGTCCAGAGCGTGGCCGCCGCACCTTCCGCCGCGACCGGGGTGTGGCCGCCGAAGCAGGCGGCAAGCAGCAGGAGTGCGAGCGAGAGTCTGTAGAGCCGGCGTGCGAAGACCGACCGAAGGGTGGTGCGCATGGGGATTCTCCTTAAAGTTTGATTGGGCGAAACGGCATTGAAGTCGGGGAGCGACGCGCGTGCGCGACAGTTGACGCGCGAGCGTCGCTCCCGCCGTGTTGCCGTTGAGATTTATTGTCCGAATCTTCCCTGATACTCGCTTGCAGAGATGAAGGCTTTGACCATCTCGGCACGGACGAAATCGCCGCTGAAAGAGTTGAGCTTCGAGAGCCAGAAGTTATACCCGTTGAAGTTCGCGTCGGGCGCGTCGTCCGGGGCGCGGCGAAGATAACCGAAGTATTGCATCAACACAAAGGCCCGTTTGGACTCGCGCGCCTTGAAGTCTGCGTCCTCGGCGACGGCGCGCAAGACGCCCGCGCGCGTCAGTTGATTAC
>JBAVPI010000117.1:0-4178 GCA_049692915.1 Pyrinomonadaceae bacterium | reverse complement strand
ACGCCCGACGACGCGGCAGCAGCACGCGTGCGACTGGAGAGTGCCGCCGCGTGGACGCACAAGGAACTGTTGGGCTACGAAAAGGCCGCCATTGGCTTCTACGTCTCAGGACATCCGCTGGAAGATTTCCTCGAAAAGATAGAACAACTTAACTGCACGACGGTGGCCGAACTGGGGAGCGCCGTGCCGGAGTCGCGCGTCCGTCTGGCGGGCGTCGTCTCGGACTTCACTGTGCGCAACACGAAGAAGGGCGACAAGTATGCCTTCTTCAGACTCGAAGATTTATCGGGCGGCTCGGTCAAGTGCGTGCTCTGGCCCGAAGCGTTCAAGAGCAAGGGGAAGGAGGCCGTGAACGACGCGCTCATGCTCGTCATCGGCAAACTCGACGGCGGCGATGGTTCTTCCACGGTCGTCTGCGACGAAGTTTATCTGCTGGAAAAGGCGCGCATCCCCGCTCACAATCCTTGGTTGCCCAACCGCGGCGCGAGGGGCGCGGGAGGCGTCGCACGCTCGCTCGTCATCGAACTGCACGCCGGGGCGGACATCCGCGAGAAGTGCGAGGCCGTCTCGCAGGCGCTGCTCTCAAGCCCCGGAGACTGCGAGGTCTTCCTCGAACTGCACCTGCGCGAGGAGGGATTCAAAGTGCGCGCACAGCCCGCGCGTTTCATCAGGGTGTGTCAGGAGCAGAAGCTCGACGAAGCCCTGACGGCTGCCGGCGTCCGGGTCAAATGGATGGACGCGACTCCGGCCAACTGAACGCACACTCTTCGGCGCTCGCCCGTGCCTGAAAACGAATTCTTGAAATTCTTGACAGGAATGCGGGACAGACCTACACTGACGGCTCAGAAATTTTCCCAAGGGTAACGCAGCCAACTGAAACGAGTCCCGCTAACTCGTTCTCACGAACAATTCTTTTCGCGCTTAATTTCTCCGCGTTATTAAGCGCCTGCCAAATGGTTAATCAATAAGTGTCGCGCCGTCCCGCTCCCATATCTTGAGAAATGTGCGGTCAGCGTCCGAGGCTGTTGCCCGACGTTATTGCCCGACGTTATTCGCGTCCGCCCATTGTCCCCAAATAGCTCCTCCGACATCACTTTGACCGTGCCCCGACCAGCAAAATTTACAATCAATTGCCGGGCGGTTAAAAGAAAGAGCGCATCCTATGAAGCAGGCTAAAATCCTACTGCTAGACCTGCCCCCGATCTCTCGTCAAACGTTTCATCATGTCCTGACGGCTAACTGTCAGGTTGAAGACTATTCTCTGCCTTCGTCCCCAAGCCTTCATCACGACGAGTTTGATCTTGATAAGGAAAAATTGGCGGAGGCGGTCGCCCGACTGAAGCCGGATTTAATCTTCTGGTCGTTAAGGACGGACTCGCTGGCGCAATTCGAGAGTCTTCACGCAGTCCTCAAATACGCCTCGAACGATGCGCCGCTCATCGCCGTCATCGAAGAGACAATCGAGCCGCGCCAAGTCTTTGAAATACTCAAATGCGGCTTCGCGGACTATCTCACGACGCCGCTCAACCCCGTCAATATCCTGCCGCGCGCGTGGCGTCTGTTGAAAGCTTCGCGGAGCGAAGACCTGATTGCTCAGTCGCTCAAAGAAAAAATGGGACTCAATCAACTGGTCGGCCGGAGTCCGACGTTTTTAGCCGCCGTGGAGAAAATTCCGCTCATCGCGAAATGCGATGTCAGCGTCATCATCTCAGGCGAAACCGGCACGGGAAAAGAATTGTATGCGCGCGCAATTCATTATCTCGGCCCGCGTGCCGCCAAACCCTTCATCCCGGTTAATTGCGGAGCCATCCCGACCGAGCTTGTCGAAAACGAACTGTTCGGCCATGAGCGCGGAGCCTTCACGGGCGCGAATGCGTCGCAACATGGTCTGCTTCGAGAGGCCGAAGGCGGGACGCTGTTTCTGGACGAAGTGGACTGCCTGCCGCCGATGGCGCAGATTAAATTTCTCAGATTTTTGCAGGAGAAAGAATATCGCCCGCTCGGCTGTGCACAGACCCGCAAGGCGGACGTGCGCGTGCTGGCCGCGACGAACGTGGATTTACTGGATGCGATTCGTGAAGGGAGAATGCGCAAAGACCTCTACTATCGTCTCAACGTCATCTGTCTCACCTTGCCGCCGTTGCGCGAGCGTCAAGAAGATATCGCGCCCCTCGCCTGCCACTTCCTCGATAAGTACGCGACGGAATTCGACAAGCCGATGTCGGGTTTTGCGCCGGAGGCCATGCAGTCTCTGCTCGGCTACGACTGGCCCGGAAACGTCAGAGAGTTGGAACACGTCGTCGAGCGCGCGGTCGTGCTCGCCGGGCAGGGCACGATCAACTCAACCGAGATAGATATTCAGGGAAGCAGGGAAGTCGGGCAGGAAGAGACATTTCAGAATGCCAAGTCGAAATTTGTCGAGCAGTTCGAGAAGAATTACATTCAAAGATTGCTGCTCGCGCATTCCGGCAACATCACACACGCCGCACATGCCGCGCGCAAAAACCGACGCGCCTTCTGGCAGTTGATTCATAAACACAACATTGATGCAAAGAGTTTCAAAACGCCCGCTCTGTAAAATTTCTCACCCCAACGGGGCGTGAGGCAGGACATTGTTAAGCCCGCCGCAGGACAAAATCATCCTACCGTAAATGCCCCGTCCCGTCTGCGCTAAGTCTTCACGCGCCCGTTGCGCGTAGGTTAAAAAGAGCGCGTCTCATCTCTCGCACAAATCAAATAACCGCGTAAAGTTCAAGGCACGACGCTTGCACATACGGATTCTTCCGAACCTCTACAGGCGACGCCTCCGGACGGCTATGTGCATCACCGAAAAATCGCAGATCGTCAGGCACATCTTGCGCTACCTGATCGAACACAGAGATGCTCAGGATACTCTTGAAGGAATCGTCGAGTGGTGGCTGGTCGAACAAAGGATTCGACAGCAGACGGCGCGCGTTCAGGATGCGCTCGACGATCTGGTCAAACAAAATTTTGTGCTGGTTCAAACCGACAACGACGCACGCACCCGCTATCGCCTCAACTACAGGGAAGTAAATCAAATCTCAGAATTTATCAGAAGCTCACAAGAGTTAACCGAGCAATCATGAGTCGCGAACAGGCGGCGGGCAGCGACCCGGCTTTGAAGTTTGACATGTGAAGGATGAAGGAGAATTGCGATGGCGATCACGATCACCAATGAAGCAGACCACCTGCTCATCGTCCCGCTTAACGACGGCCAGTCCGTCTATCTTGCACCCGGCGAAACCTCCGGCCCGATTGAAGAGTTACAGATTAACGATAACGAAAAACTGTCAAAGTTATCGCAGGGCAACTTGATTTCGACGACCGCGTTGAAAACCGGAGCGGAGAAGTCGGCTGACGCCGCGGCTGACGCGGGCAGGGCGCAAGCGTCCGACGCGGGGACGGGCAAACAAGCGTCCGACGCCGGGAAGGGCAAAGATGCCGGGGACGGCCAATAGACGATGAATTATTCGGCGAAAGCTTAATCGCGGAACTTGCCGTGAAAAGGAGAGAAGTCAATGCCAGAGAGACTGCATCCGGGCGTCTACATTGAAGAAGTGTCGAGCGGTGTTCGCCCCATAGAAGGAGTCAGCACGTCCACCGCCGCCTTCATCGGCAAAGCCGAAATGGGTACGCTGGGCAAGGCCATTTTAGTGACCGGAGTGCCGGAGTACCAGAAGAAATACGGCGCGTATCTCAACGACTCGTTCCTCAGCCATTCAGTGCTGCAATTCTTCAATAACGGCGGAAAAAAATGTTACGTTATCCGTATCGCCGGGAGCGGCGCGACGGCGGCGGCCATCGCGATCAGAGACCGTAAAGGCGCTAAGACGCTCACCATCCGCGCCGCCAACGAGGGCGCGTGGGGCAACAATCTTGACGTGGTGACGAGCGACGGCTCGGCCAACACGGATAACGAGTTTGCCATACAGGTCTTCAAAGACCGCAGCATGCTGACCCCGCCGCAGCCGCCTCTGTTGTTGGAAACTCACGACAACTTGAGCATGAATTCGAGCGCGGCCAACTACGTCGAAAAGGTGATCGCCGCGAATTCGCAATACATCGCCGCCGAGGTGAATGCCGCCAACCTCGCGACAGCCGTCGGCGGCAGCAGCCGGAGCGGCAAGTTGCCGATTGGCAACGGCGCGGACTTGCTC
>JBAVPI010000116.1:0-3635 GCA_049692915.1 Pyrinomonadaceae bacterium | reverse complement strand
GACGGCGACTATCGCGCGGTGCTCGCGCTCTTTCCGCAGCCGGGACTGGCGACGCGCATCTTCGGCACGCTTGAGAACGGGCGCATTGACCGTCGCCTGCGCCACGCTTACCGCGGGCTGTCGCGCGACCTCGACATGGTACGCACGCACCTGCGCGCGCATCGTCCGCGCATCGCCGGAATGTCCATCGCGCTCGTCCCCTTCGAGATTGTTTTTCAGATCACGCTCTGCGGCGGCGCGCTCGACGACACGCGCTCGTTTTACGGGCAGATCGTCTCGGAACTCGAAACCATCATCGCCTCTTACCTGTCGGACGCGGGCGCGACCGTCGCCGATACACTGATGGCGACGAGCCGCGTCTATACGCTCTTTCAGTCGGTCGTCCCGGAACTCTCCGAGCGACGGCAGGACGATTATGACGGCGAGGGCGAGGGTGATCGCAGTGAGGGCGGCGCGCAGTCGAACGTGGAGCGCGAGCGGGACGACGAAGAGGCGGAGCGTTCGCGTCGTGAAGGAGAGCCGGGGCGCGACGCGCGCGAACTCTTCAACGCTTGGGCGGGCATGGAGTCGGGCGAGCAGGAGGGCGAGCAGGCTTTCACGGGCGCGGAACGACCGATGTCGGGCGAGGCTGCGGAGCAGGAGTTGGAGGCGGGCGAAGTGGCCTTCGCTTACGACGAGTGGGACAGGGATTTGCGAGACACGCGCGTCGGCTGGTGTCGCGTCATCGAGAAGCGCGTGCGTCGCGGCGACCGTTCGTTCGTCGAACTCACGCGCTCGCGCTATCGCGGCGTCATCTCTTCGATCCGTCATCAATTTCAGTTGATGAAGCCTGAGAGCCTGCACCGCGCGCTCAACGAATTGGACGGCGACGATTACGACTTGAACTCTTTGATTGATTACGTGATTGACCGGCGCGCAGACGGCCAGCAATCGGAGCGAATTTACACGAAGCGTCTGCGGCGCGAGCGCGACGTGGCCGTCTCGTTCCTGCTCGACCAGTCGAGTTCGACGGCGCGCACCATCGGTCGCCACCCCTTGCAGCCATACACGCACCCCGGTCGCCGCATCATCGAGGTCGAGAAGGAGGGATTGGTGCTGATGAGCGAGGCGCTCGAAGCCGTCGGCGACCCTTACTCCATCTACGGCTTCACGTCCGAAGGCAGGCGCAACGTCAAGTTTTACGTCATCAAAGATTTCGACGAGCGCCAGACGGACGAAGTAGAACGCAAAATCGGCGGCATCAACTACCAGAACAACACGCGTCTCGGCGCAGCCGTCCGCCACGCCGCCGCGCGCCTCCGCAAGCAACAGGCGCGCACGCGTCTCCTCATCGTCCTCTCCGACGGTCGCCCCTACGACCACGACTACGGCGACGCACGCTATGCGCGCGAAGACACGCGCGAAGCCCTCCGTCAGGCGCGTCTCGACGGCATCACCCCTTTTTGCATCACCATTGATCGAGACTCCGAGACGGAACTGCGCGACCTCTACGGCGAAGTCGGCTACACGATTATTGACGACGTGTTGTCTCTGCCCGAACGGATGCCCGCGATTTATCGCCGCCTGACGACGTAAACGCGCCGCCGTCGCCCTTCCGGCGTTGCCGATTTTCACGGCGGAAATGGCCGGAACGTTGCACTCTCCCTCAACACATTCGTGACGTTCCGGCGCGATAATCGCCGGGTCAAATTCATTTATTCCAAAGGAGCAGGATGAGCATGGAGAACAATGCAGACCGCGATGAGAGCGTCAGGAAACTGGGCGAGTTGATTAAGGATATCGAGTTCGCGATGTTGACGACCGCCGAGGCGGACGGCACGTTGCGCAGCCGCCCGATGGCGACGCAGGAGGTGGAATTCGACGGCGACATCTATTTTTTCACGCACGCCCATTCGCCGAAGACGGACGAGATCGAGCGCGAGCGCCACGTCAACGTCTCTTACGCGCGACCCGAAGCGAACCGTTACGTCTCGGTGTCGGGGCGCGCGAGTTTGTCCCGCGACCGCGCGAAGATCGAAGAGTTGTGGAATCCCATTCTCAAGGCATGGTTCCCGAAAGGATTGGACGACCCGGAACTCGCGCTCCTGAAAGTGAGCGTCGAGAGCGCCGAGTACTGGGACGCGCCTGACGGCAAGGTGGTGCAAATCGTCGGCTTCGTCAAAGCGTTGGTAACGGGCGAGCCATACAAGCCGGGCGAGAACGAGAAGATCAACCTGAAATAGCGCGCGTGCGAACGGCGTGGCGGTTGAGCGCGGCGGGACGCTTCGGTTATATTGAAGCATCAGCGCTAGGACGCGCGGAGGGGTAGCATAATTGGTAATGCAGTAGTCTTGAAAACTACCGCCCTTACGGGCTTGCAGGTTCGAGTCCTGTCCCCTCCGCCATCATCGAGATTCAAAGGACGAGCCGCCCCCACTCTGAAGTGGTGTGGCGGCTTAATCTTTTCGGCGACATGAAACGAGTTGGGGGAATAGTTCGCGTATGTGGAACGAGACGGCGGGAGCGACGCTCTCCGCAGCGAGTGCGGCGGGACACAAGCTGGCGTTTAATCTGTTGATGCTCCGGCAGGGGACGCCGACGCCCGGCTCGACACCCGATGTCGCGCCTTCGCGGATGGACGACATGAGCTGGCTGGCTTACGTCTGGCACGATTACATCAACCGGCAGATTCCCATCGGCAATTTCAGCTTTTCACTGGCGAGCGTGTGTGAGGGCATCCTGTCGCTGCTCGTGGCCTACTTCGTCTCGCGCTGGATGCAGGGCTTCCTCGAACGGCGTCTGGAAACGCGCACGCAGATTGATCCCGGACTGCAATACACGCTGCTGCGACTGACCCATTACGTCATCATCGCCGTCGGACTGATGCTCGCGTTCCGCCTCGCTTTCGGCGCAGACCTGACATCGTTCGCCGTCCTCTTCACGGCGCTCTCGGTCGGCATCGGCTTCGGCCTTCAGTATCTCGCGGGCGACATCGCTTCCGGCTTCGTCCTGCTCATCGAACGCTCGGTGCGCGTCGGCGATTTCGTGACCGTCGAAGGGCCTGACTCGAAGATGACGGAGGGGCGCGTGATGAGCATCAACATGCGCGCCACGGTCGTCAAGTCGAACGATAACATCGCCGTTGTCGTGCCCAACTCGAAACTCGTCAACCAGAATCTCATCAACTGGTCTTACCGCGAACGGCGCTCGCGCCTCTCCGTGCCCGTCGGCGTTTCCTACGACTCGGATGTCGAACACGTCACGCGGACGCTGCTGCGCGCGACCGAAGGCATCGAGCACGTCCTCGACGAGCCGAAGGCGAGCGTGCAGTTTATCGAGTTCGGCGCATCGTCTTTGAACTTCCGCCTGCTCGTCTGGACGAATCGCCCGCGACGCCATCCGAAAATCAAAAGCGACATCAACTATCGCATCCGTAAACTCTTTCTCGACGAGGGCATCGCGATTCCCAGCCCGCAGATGGACGTGACGATCCGTCAAGGCCGCGTTGCCACGCAATCCGCTGCGTTCCCGTTCGACGCGACCGGTGAAGAGGATGAGCGTTGATGTGGAGCGGCGAGGCGTCTCGCCGTCGTCGTCGTTATTCGCCGGTCGAAGCGTGAGACCGGCGCGCGAAAAGTGAAGGGCCGCCTGTGACT
>JBAVPI010000115.1:0-11830 GCA_049692915.1 Pyrinomonadaceae bacterium | reverse complement strand
GAAGGAACTGGCCGAAGTCTTTCGCCTGAACCGCGAGTCGCTCAAGTTCTACGAGACTTACTTCGACTACAAATTCCCTTTTCCGAAGTATGACCTCGTCATCATCCCCGAATTCGCTTACGGCGGCATGGAGCACGCGGGCGCAACCTTTCTGCGCGAAGAGACGATCCTTTTCCCCACAGACCCGACGGCCTCAGACCTCATCAATCGCGCCGACGTGATGGCGCACGAGGCGGCTCACCAGTGGTTCGGCGACCTCGTCACGATGCGCTGGTTCGACGATCTCTGGCTCAAGGAAGGCTTCGCCACCTTCATGGGTTACAAGGCCATCGAGAAGACGTTGCCGCAATACGACGCGTGGAGGGTCTTCCACCTGCGTAACAAGCCGCTCGCCTATTTGACGGATGCGACGAAGGGGACGACGCCCATCTATCAGGACATCCCGAATCTCTCGGCGGCCAAATCAGCTTACGGCAATATCGTCTATCGCAAAGCGCCTTCGCTGCTCCGTCAGGCAGAGTTTTACATGGGCGCGAGCGAGTTCCAGCGCGCCGTCGCGCTATTCGTCAAAGAACATGCCTACGCCAACGCGTCATGGGAAGACCTCGTCCATGATTTTGAGCGCACATCGGGTAAGCGTTTGGACGCGTGGGCCGACGCGTGGGTCAAACGGCGCGGCATGCCGGACGTGCGCGTCCGTTGGAGCACGGGCGCGGACAAACGCATCGACAGTTTCAAGGTCGAGCAGAGCGACGTTTTAAATGAGGGCGGCGCGTGGCCGATGCGCTTGAAAATTCTGCTCGCCGACGACGACGGCTCGCCGCTCGATGCGTTGACGGTGACGATTGGCGGCGGCGCGACAAACGTGAAAGAAGCAACAGGCAAGCGGCGTCCCGCTTTCGTCTTCCTCAACGATGAAGACTACGGCTACGGTCGCTTCCTGCTCGACGACGTGAGCCGCGCCTTCGTCTTAAAGCATCTCGGCGATATCAAAGACGACTTTCGACGCGCGCTGCTCTGGGGGTCGCTCTGGGACTCCGTGCGCGAGGCCGAACTCGCTCCCTTTGATTTCGTCGAACTCGCCATCAACAACGCCGCACGCGAGCGCGACGATGTGACGCTCCAGTTCATCCTCGCGCGCGTCCAGACGGCGTTTACGCGCTACCTCTCCGACGTGCAACAACAAACGCTCGCGCCGCGTCTCGAAGGATTGATCTACGACGGCATGACGAAGGCCGAAACGGCGGGCTTGCGCATCACGTACTTCCGCGCTTACCGCGAAATCGCGACGACGCACGCGGCGCGCGACATTCTGGTTAAAATTCTCGCGGGCAAACTTGAAGTGCCCGGCATGACGTTGCGCTCGCGCGACCGCTTCGACATCATCCGTGCCCTCACGGCGGCGGGCGACGAGCGGGCCGCTGCTCTGCTCAAACAACAGGGCGAGGCCGACAAGACCGACGACGGGCGGCGCTACACTTACGCGGCGATGGCGGCGGTTCCCCGTGCGGCGGACAAGAAAAAGTATTTCGACGATTACCTGAGCAAGGGGGAACTGGCGGAGAGTTGGATCGAGGCGAGCGTCGGCCCTTTCAACGCTCCGCAGCAGTCCGGGTTGACGCGCCCCTATCTCCTCAGCGCGCTCGGCGAACTGCCGACGCTCAAACGCACGCGCAAGATTTTCTTCGTCAACGGCTGGCTCGCGGCCTTCATCGGCGGGCAGTGCGATGCTGAGGCGGCGCGGGGCGTGCAGGATTTTCTCGCGCACACGGCGTCGCTCGACCGCGACCTGCGGCTCAAGGTTCTTGAGGCCGCCGACGGGCTGGAGCGTTGCGTCCGCATCCGCGCGAAATATGCAGGGATGAGCAGTGCCGACACTCGCCCCGCTCCGTGATAGACTCGCGATTCGTCGGCGGTAATTGGCGGTAACATGAGACGCGACGTTGTCAGGCACATCTAGTTTTCACGGAGGCCAAGTGTGGACTACCCGACGTGGTTTGACGTGATCGCCATCGGCTCCGTGGCCGTGATGGCGCTCCTGCTCGTGCTGGCGCTGTTCGAGCCGGGACTCGACTATAAAATCGAGACGCCAGACAAGTGCGACCTTTCGTCGCCCGACTTCCTGCGCATGATCGAGGCGCTCACCGACTCGCAGGTGCGGCGGCGCAACACGATTGAAGTGTTGACGAACGGCGAGGTCTATTACGAGGCCGAACTCGCGGCCATCTCAAAGGCCACGCAGAGCGTTAACATTGAAGCTTACATTTTTCAGAAGGGCGAGGTGGCGCGGCGCTTCGTCGAAGCCCTGACGGAGCGGGCGCGCGCAGGCGTCAAGGTCAATCTCGTCATTGATGCCATCGGCAGTTTCACTTCATGGAATAGTTACTTCAAAGAGTTGACCGACGCGGGCGGGCGCGTCGTCTGGTATCACCCGCTCAAGTGGTACATGCTGCCGCGCATCAACAACCGCACGCACCGCGAACTGTTCATCATTGACGGCAAGACGGGATTCATCGGCGGCGCTGGCGTGGCGGATCACTGGCTGCTCGGCGTCAAGGGTAACAAACGCTGGCGCGACACGATGTTCCGCGTCGAGGGCGAGTTGGCCTTGAGCATGCAGGCGACGTTCGCCGAAAACTGGCTCGAAGCGTCGGGCGAGATTCTCGCGGGCAAGGAGTATTTTCCGCTCTACGAGACGGACGACGAAACGCAGGCTCTCATCGTCAACAGTTCGCCGACTTCGGGCGGCTCGACGCGCGCGCGCATTCTTTACCAGACGCTGCTGGCTTCCGCGCGCGAGAGCATCCTCATCACCACGCCATATTTTCTGCCCGACCGGAGCGCGCGTGCCGAGTTGGTCAAAGCCGTCAGCGAGCGCGGCGTCAAGCTTTCCATCATCACGCCGGGACAGCACAGCGACCATCTCCTGACGAGAACTTCGAGCCGGCGGCTCTACGGCGATCTGCTCAAAGCGGGCGCGAAGATTTACGAGTACCAGCCGACCATGATTCACGCCAAGACGATGGTGGTGGACGGCGCGTGGGCCGTCGTCGGTTCGACGAACTTCGACAACCGCTCGTTCGGCTTGAACGACGAAGTCAACCTCGCGGCCTTCGACACTGCGCTCGCCTCGCGCGTCGCCGAAGACTTCGCGCGCGACTGCGCCGAGAGCCGAGAGATCACTTACAAAGAGTGGTGCAGCCGCCCCGTCTGGGAGCGCGCCTATGAACAGTTGGGCTGGTTGCTCGAACGGCAGCAATGAGCGAAAGCGTGCGGGACGTGAACGGAGCGATGAATGAAACGGGCAGGCTGCGCATTGTCACTTACAACGTACACAAGTGTCGCGGGCTGGACAGGCGTGTCCGCCCCGCGCGCATCGCCGCCGTCCTGCGCGAGACGGGCGCGGATGTCATCGCCTTGCAGGAGGTCGTCAACGTCGAAGACTCGCGCGCGCGCGAACTGCATCAAGCGCGCTTCATCGGCGAAGAGTTGGGCTACGGCTACTGCGTCGGCGAGAATCGCAGGCACGGGGGCGGAGCGTACGGGAACGTCGTGTTGAGCCGTCTGCCCGTCGCGTGCGTGCACAATCACGACATCACTTGGCGCGGGCGCGAGCCGCGCGGGGCTTTGCGCGTGGACGTGCGGCTCGAAGGGATGAGCGGCGGCGAAGTGCTTCACATCTTCAACGTCCATCTCGGCACGGCCTTCATCGAGCGGCGGCAGCAGGGCCGCCAACTCGTGAGCGACGCCGTCCTCCGAAACGAAGAGTTAAAGGGGCCGCGCGTCGTGCTCGGCGACTTCAACGAGTGGACGCGCGGACTCGCTTCGCGCCTGCTCTCCGAAGAACTCAAGAGCGCGGACGTGCGCCGGCATCTTCGTCACGCGCGCACGTATCCGGGGCCGCTGCCGTTTTTGCACCTCGACCATATCTACTACGACCCCACGCTCGAACTCGAACGCCTCACGCTGCACCGCAGCCTGACGGCGCTCGTCGCCTCGGATCATCTGCCGCTCGTCGCGGACTTCCGCCTTCGTCATCAACCGAACGAGGGCAAATAAAAGATTTTTAGTAACCAAAGGATTTTGGCGCGCGATGAAGGATTACTTTTTCGTGCGGGGCAGGCGCTTTGATTTGTTGTTGTTTGGTGGGGAAGAATTGCCGACAGCGACTTTGGCCGCCGGAAGATGAGTCGCGGCTGTCCCGGTAATGACGCACAGGCCGCGCACTCCTTCGCCGCGCAGACGCCGCACCAACTCGGAGGCTTCCGGGTAAGGAATCCGCGTCGCCTCGCAACCGCGCTCGCTCATCACGGCCCAACGCTCTTCGTCCAGTTCACTCATGCAATACACTTTCCGCCGTCTGTTTAGAGTATCCGGAGAGCGAGTTTAATTGACGTGCGTATCGAAAGCCAAACGCGCCGCCCGGTCTTCATCGCGTGAACCTTCTTCAGTTCATCGTTCGACGTTCCGCGTCTCTTCCGATCCTGTCTATTCTATCCCGTCACTGTTAATGCTTTCTTCACTCGTATCTCAAACACTCAATCGGGTCGAGGCGCGACGCCTTCATCGCGGGCCAGACGCCGAAGAGGAGGCCGACCGTGACCGAGACGACGAGGCCCGTCACGACCGCCCACGTCGGAATCGTCGCGGGCAAAGACGGCACGAAGAACATAATGATCTGGCTCACGCCGAACGAGAGCACGACGCCGAGGACGCCCCCGAATAAAGTCAGCGTCATCGCCTCGTAAAGAAACTGGCTGACGATGTCGCGGCGGCGCGCGCCGATGGCCTTGCGCACGCCGATCTCCTGCGTCCGCTCGGTGACGGAGACAAGCATGATATTCATCACGCCGATGCCGCCGACGAGCAGGCCCACCGAAGAGATGGCGATGGCGATCATGCCGACCATCCCGAAGATGCTGTCGAACTGCCCGACGAAAGCGTCCGCCGTCTTCAAGTCGAAATCATTCTCATCGCCGAACTTCACGTTGCGGCGGTTGCGCAAAATCTCTTCAATCTGATCCGACGCATCTGCGCGCAGGCCCGCCTTCGCCTGCACGATGAAGAGCAGGAAGTGTCGCGCGGGCGCGACCTGCAACCCCGTGCGGAAGGGGACGAGGACGGCGTTGTCTTCGTCGTTCTCGCCCATGAATGCGTTCTTGCGCTTCTCCAGTACGCCGATCACTTCCCAGATGTAGCCGCCCATCTTGACCTCCGTACCGGCGATGCCTTCGGTGCGGTCGGGGAAGAGCGCCTGCGCGGCGTTGACGCCGAGCACGATCACGTTGCGGCGCGTCTGGTCGTCCTGCTCCGAGATGAAGCGGCCTTCCTTGATGCGGACGTTGCCGATCTGCGCGTAGTTGGGCGTCACGCCCTGCGTGTTGCCGCGCCGGTACGTCTTTCCGTTGTAGATAATCGTGTCGTCGAACGGCCCGCCGTAGTAGCCGATGTTGGGCGAGATGAAGGCGAGGTCTTCGACCGCCGGGGCCTGTGCCTTGATGGCGTCGCCGTCGTCGGGCGTCAGCACCTTGCGCGCTCGCTCGTTCTGGTCGCGCTCGCCGACCTGTATGCCGGTCGAGAGGTGGAAGACGTAGATGTTGTTGACGCCGTACTCTTCGACGATCTTGACAAGGCTGCCGCGCAAACCCGTCAACATCGCCGCGACGGTGATCGCCGTCAGGATGCCGATGACGATGCCGAGCACCGTCAGCGCGCTGCGGAACTTGTGCGACCGAATGCTGTCGAGCGCCATCACGAGAATTTCTTTGGTCAGCAGGCCGGGCAGTCGTAATTTCATAAGCAACACCGTCGAGGGTGAATGGTCAATGGTCAATCGTGAACAGGCAAGACCTGTTCTTTCCATTCACGATTGACCATTCGCCCTTCACCTTTTCAATTCCTCGTGAGCGCGACGATGGGGTCGAGTCGCGACGCTTTGTAGGCCGGATAGATGCCGGCGATGAGTCCGATGACGCTTGAGAAACCGATAGCCAGCACGACATAGACGACGGTGATCGTCATGGTGACGGGCGTCAGCGCCGAGATGAGCGTGGCGATGCCGGTCGCGAGCAGCAGTCCGAGGATGCCGCCGAGCGCGCACAACAGCGCCGATTCGATGAGGAACTGCAAGAGGATTTGCTTACGCCTTGCGCCGAGCGCCTTGCGCAGGCCGATCTCGAACGTTCGCTCGGTGACGGAGACGAGCATGATGTTCATCACGACGATGCCGCCGACGATGAGCGAAATTAAAGTGATCGGCGTTACGACGAGCGCGATGGCTCCGGTGAACTGGTCTATCTGCCCGTGCAGTTCTTCCGTATTGACTAAACCGAAGTCGTCCTCGGAACTGCCGACGAGCTTATGATAGTTGCGCAGGGCTGTGCGCGCGTCTTCGATGGAGAGTTGAAACTGGCCCGGCGTCGCGCCCTTGCCGTGAATCTGCAAGTCCTGCGGGCGACCGTAGAGGCGCGCATACGTCGAGATCGGAATGTAGACGTGTTTGTCCACGAGGTCGCCGAAGATGGGGCCGCGCCGTTCCTCGACGCCGATGACGCGCATGGGGAGTCCGCCCACTTTCAAGGTCTTGCCGACGGGGTCTTGGTCGGGGAAAAATTTGTCGGCGATGTCCGCGCCGAGCACCGTCACGAGCGCGCCGTGATCCACCTCGACGGGTTCGACGAAGCGCCCTTCGGTCATCGTCTTGTCTTCGATCTCGGCCATGTTCGCCGTCACGCCGAAGACGATGCCGCCCAAGAAACGTTTGCCTTCCTGCTCGAAGTTAGTGCCGCGCCCCACCTCCGCGCCGACCGCCGTGCAGGACGCACACTGCGCCTGCAACCACTCCATATCACCGAACTGCAATTTCGGGTTGCGACGGCTGCGCTTCTCCAACTCCTCCTCGGACAACTGCCCCGCGCTCACCATCCGCGCGATCATGAAGTGGTTCGTGCCGAGCATCTTCCCGACCTTCTCGATGACGTAGGTGTTGAGGCCGGAGATGGCCGCGCCGACGACGACGACCGAGGCCACGCCGATGATGATGCCGATCAAAGTCAGAAACGCGCGCAGTTTGTGCGCGAAGATGGACGAGAGCGCGATCCGTGCGGCATCGAGATAAAACGTGTAGATCGTCTTCATACAAATTATTGAACGGCTTGCGAGTTACGTGGAGACTACCTTTAGACGTGACCATATACGGCGGGACGGGGAACAATGTTTAGGGATAATTAGGCGGGCGGCGGCCAGACTTTTTGTCACACGCGGGGGCAGGTGAGCCGTGCCCGCCCCGACAACTTATTCCTGATGCCTATGCATCCTGCGCGAGGCGGACGCCTGCGAAGGCGATGCGGAAATGGCGGCGGAAGAAGTTGCGGAAGGAAGTGCGCAGCACGGTTGAGCGCGTCGCCCACGAGCCGCCCTTGAGGACGCGATGATCGCCGTCGAACCAGACCTCGGAGTATTCGGGATAGGGAAAAGGCTCGAAGCCTCGGAAGGCGGCGAACTCGTCGCCCGTCCACTCCCAGACGTTGCCCGTCATGTCGAGGCAGCCGTAGGCGCTCGCTCCCGCAGGGAAACTTCCCACGGGAGATGTGCCCCAGAGACGGCTGTCGAAGTTGCAGAGCGAGTCCGAAGGCTCTTCGTCTCCCCATGCGAAGCGGCGCTTGTGCTCGCGCTCTGCGTCCCACGAAGCGGCCTTCTCCCATTCGGCCTCGGTCGGCAGGCGTCGGCCCGCGAAGCGCGCATAAGCCTCTGCCTCGTACCAACTGATGCCCGTCACGGGATGAAGGGACGCGAGCGCGCCGCTCTCGAACATCGTGCGCACGCTCCAACTCTCATCTCCCGCGCGACACCAGTAGAGCGGGCACGTCCAACTTTCTTTCTCGCGCCACGTCCACCCCTCCGCGCTCCAGAACTCCCGCCGCTCGTAGCCGCCCTCCGCGATGAAGCGCGCGTACTCTTCATTCGTCGTCGGCAGGCGCGCGATCTCGAAAGACGGGACGAAAATTTCGTGCGGCGGGCGCTCGTTGTCATAGGCGAACGTGTCCCACACCGCGCCCATCAAGAAGGGGCCGGCGGGGACGTTAATCATGTCGCGCGCCGGTGCGGACGAATGAACATTAAGCAAGCCGGACGGGTGAGCATCCATCGTCTCAATCGAACTTGAGATTCTTGCTGTCGAAGCGTCGCGGCTGGCGGCGGCGGCGACGGCGGGACGCATCTTCTTCGCGGGGTCGAGCAGGTGCAGGAGGTATGCGAGCGTCTCTTGATGCTGGCGCTCGTGTTCCAAAACGAGATGAAAGATGTAGCCGTTGCTCAGGAGCGGGTCGCGCGAAGCGAAGTCGAATTTTTCGAGCACGCGTTGCACGCCGACGCGCACGCGCGCGAGATAGTCTTCCATTTCGCGCCGTGTGGGGAGACTCTTGGAGTCTTCGCGCGGCGTGGCGATGGGGTCGAAGATGCGTTCGTAGCGCGCGTCGGGCGACTCTTCACCGGCGACTTTTTGCAGCAGCCAGTAAGCCTCGAAGACGCCGATGTGCGCGAGGTGCCAGATGACCGGACGAAACCCGAAGCCGGGGCTGTCGTGTAAGTCGGCCTCGCGCGCGGCGTCGAAAAGCTCTAGGGTGGCGGCGCGCGTCTCGTCCATCATGCGCGCTATTTGTGTGGCCTGTTCGCTCATCTGATTGTCTTTCGCAACACGACGCCGCGCCCTTCTCCGTGACAGAACCGGCACGTCGGCGTGAGTTGATATTGAAGTCTGTTGGGTTATTATACCAGTCAATCAAAGCCGCAGGACGCATTAGAAGTTTAGGACGACATATGGCGCAACTCTCGCGCGAAGAAAATACGGAGCGTCTGCTGATCCGCCACATCTCGCGCGGAGAGGCCGCCGCGAGTTTCGCCGACGACGTGCGACGTGGACTGACGGCCTCGCCCAAGCACCTGTTCCCCAAATATCTTTACGACGAACTCGGCTCGCAACTCTTCGAGTCCATCTGCCTGCTGCCGGAGTATTACCTGACGCGCGCCGAAAACGAAATCTTCGCGCGCCACGCGGATGAGATCGTCGCCGCCGCGCTCGAAGGCAGCACGCACGCCTCGCTCGTCGAACTCGGCAGCGGCAGCGCCACGAAGACGCGCCTCATCATCGAATCGCTATTGAAGCGCCAGCCCGCGCTCACCTACACGCCGGTTGACATCTCGCCCGCCGCGCTCGAAACAAGCGCGCGCGTGCTGCTGCAATCCTTTCCTGACCTGCGCGTCAACGCCTACGCCGGAGATTACGACAGCGCGATTCCGCGCCTGCGCGAAAATCTGGATGGAGACGCGCGCGTGCTCGCGCTCTTTCTCGGCTCGAACGTCGGGAATTTCGACCGGGAAGAGGCGCGCGGCTTTCTGCTGGCGTTGCGCGGCGCGCTGCGTACGGGCGACGCGCTGCTGCTCGGCGCTGATTTGAAGAAAGATGCGGCGACGCTCGAAGCCGCTTACGATGACGCGCTCGGCGTCACCGCCGCCTTCAACCTCAATCTGCTCGCGCGCGTCAACCGCGAGTTCGAGGCCGACTTCGATCTCCGCGCGTTCAAGCACGTCGCCGTCTATAACGAGCCGCGTGGCCGCGTCGAACTTTACATGGAGAGCGCGCGTGAGCAGGTCGTCCGCGTCCGCGCGCTCGATCTGACCTTGCACTTCGACGCGGGCGAGCGGATGCACACGGAGAACTCGCACAAGTACGACCTCGCCGAACTCTCGCGTCTCGCCGAAGCGACCGGCTTCACGCGCGCGCAGACGTGGCTCGACAGCGCGCGGCAGTTCAGCAGCAACCTCTTCCTCGCGGTCGAGAAGGATTGATGAAATCGAAGCATCGGACACCACTACTCCACTGATGACTCAACCTCCGACGAAAACAGACGCACCCCGCGCAGAGCCGACGGCGGACGCTCCGCACGAAGGCGCGCAGGCCGGCGAGGGCGGCGCAGGCTTCCCTCTGTTGACCGACGCGGTGTCTGCGTCATCCGTGCCGCTCTTTGTCGAGAATCTGCTGCGCGGCGCGAAGCCCGCGAGCGAGTGGAGATGCGGCATCGAGTTCGAGTTGTTCGGCTACGACCGCGCGCACTCCCTGTCTCGACTCGACGCCGCGCAGGTGCAGCGCGTCCTCTCCGGCTTCGCGCCGTCGTCAAACGACATCGTCTATGAGGGCGGGCAGGTTCTGGAAGTCAACGCCGGGCACATGAACCGCCTGACGGTCGAGCCGGGCGGTCAGGTGGAATTTTCCGGCGCGCCGCATCGCTCGCTCGCCGACGTGGACGGTGAAGTTCGGAGGTATCTCGTGCGCCTCGGCGAGATCGCCGCCGCGAACGATTTCGTGTTTCTCGCCACCGGCTTCGACCCCCTACGCACCATCGAGGAGCAGCGTTGGATTCCCAAACAACGCTACGAAGTGATGCGCCCGTATCTGGCGACGCGCGGCACACGCGCATGGGACATGATGACGCGCACCTGCGCCGTGCAGGCGAATCTCGACTACGGCTCGGTCGCAGACCTCGCGAAAAAGTTTTTGCTCGGCAACCGGCTCGCGCCCGTCGTGACGGCCATCTTCGCCAACTCTCCGTTCGAGGACGGGCGTTTATCCGGCTATAAATCAACGCGCGCAGCCGTCTGGCTGAACACGGATTCCGACCGCACGGGACACGCTCCGCCCGCCCTCGCAGACGACTTCACGCCCGCATCGTTCGTCGCTTACGCGCTCGAAGTCCCGATGATTTTCGCGCAGCGTGAAGGAAAGTATCTGAGCGAAGTTTCGGGCGTGCCCTTCGGCAAATTTCTATCGGGCGGGGCCGCGGGCGTCCGTCCGGTCTTCGGCGATTGGGCCGACCACCTGACGACCATCTTCACCGACGCGCGCCTTAAACAGCACGTCGAACTGCGAAGCGCCGACTGCGCCGACAGACCGATGGCGATGGCGATGCAAGCGTTGTGGAAGGGGTTGATGTACGATGCCGACACGCTTGACGAAGCGCTTCGCCTCGCGCCGCGTCTCGATATGGCGGACGCGCACGCCTTACGCGAGTCGGTTGCGCGCGAAGCTCTCGAAGCACGCTGCGCCGGGGTCAACGTCCTGAGCCTCGCCACGGATATCGTGACGCTCGCCGTGAGAGGTCTGGAGAGAATCGCGCCCGACGAGGTCGTCTATCTCGACGTGCTCCGGCAGGGGGTGATTGAAGAGGGCATCTCGCCCGCGGACATACTCCTGCGCAACTGGCACGGCTCGTGGCACAATTCGATGGAGAAGGTCGTCGAACATTTGCGCATCGCCTGAACTTCCGCCTGACTTCATTGCAACGTATGCCCGCACGCACGTCTGAGCCGGTCGTCGAATTTCGCGGCGTCACTTACGCCGTCCCGCGGATGCCCGCGCCCATCATCGGCGGTCTCGATTTGCAGATCATGCGCGGCGAGACGCTTGTGCTGCTCGGCGAATCGGGCTGCGGCAAGACGACGACGCTCAAGCTCATCAATCGCCTTTTGCTTCCGACCTCCGGCGCGGTCGTCGTCGAGGGCAGGGACACGCGCGAGTGGAATCCCATCGAACTCCGGCGGCGCACGGGTTACGTCATACAGGACGCGGGCCTGTTCCCGCACTTCACCGTCGCGCGCAACGTCGCGCTCGTGCCGTCGCTCGAAAATTGGGAAGACGAAAAAACGAAAGCGCGGACTGAAGAGATGCTGCGGCTCGTCGGACTCGCGCCCGAAAAGTTCGCCGGGCGTTTGCCGCGCGAACTATCCGGCGGGCAGCGCCAGCGCGTCGGCGTGGCGCGTGCGCTTGCCGCAGACC
>JBAVPI010000114.1:0-7038 GCA_049692915.1 Pyrinomonadaceae bacterium | reverse complement strand
GGGCGCGTTGAGCGTCGCCGCCGACTCGCCGAGGAACAACCCGCCGTTAATCGGCGTCACACCGTAGGCGCGCGAATTGGAGTAAGAGACAAAGCCGCGGAAGCCGCGAACCTCGGTCGTCTCGAAGCGCAGTTCCTCGCCGGTCACGCGTCCCGCAGAGATCGTGATGGGGAAGATGATGCCCGTGTCGAAGAATTGATCCTTATCGGAAAAATTCTTGATGCGCTTCTGATAGACGGTCAGGTTCAGTCGGAACAGGCGCGAGAGTTGTTGTTGCGCGCCGACCTCGAAAGCATTCTGCTTGTCGGGCAGGATTGGGCGGACGCCGGATTGCCCCTGCAAGACGGCGAGCGGCGAGAGCGCGGCGGCCTCGGCGGAACTCGCGAGCAGCAGGTTTTCCGCCGGAGGCGTCTGGAAGAGACGGTTGTAAGAGGCGCGCAGAGTCGTCCGCGTGCGCGGGATGAAATAGGCGACGCCGATGCGCGGACTTAAGCCGTGATCCTTGATGACGAGTTTGTAGTCGTCGAAGCGCAGCCCCACGTCAAACGTGAAATTACGGAAAGGCGAGAAGCGATCCTGTACATAGGCGCTGTACATACGGCCCGTGCGATGCCCGTCGAAGACGAAAGGTCGCGCCGCCGTAAACGCGTTGACGGGATTGGGGACGTGGTTGCCTTCGTCGTCAATCAAGTCTTCAAAGGGCGTCGTCGGGTAGAAGCTAAAGTTTTCCCGCACAGGCGTGACGGTGAACTGACCGCCGAATTTGATGTTGTGAATGCCGCGCGAGAGCGAGATCGAGGCGATGCCGCCCGTGTTCTGAAGGCTGCGATCCTGCAAGGCGACGACCGGCGTAGAGGTCGGGTTGCTCAACAGTTTGGCCGTGCCGGAGCGATTGAAGAAAGAGAACTGGCCCACCGCCGTCGTCGAAAAAATGTGCTGATACGTGATGAACTCGGAATGGTCGCGCAGACGCTGGCGTTGATCCTGCCCTGCGAACTCCTGCTCCAGACGGTTCGGTATCTGAAAGTTCGACCCGCCGACGAGCAACGTCCCGTGAATCGTATCGGTCGGGCTGAATTGATAATCGAGGCGGAAAAAGCCCTTGCCTGTGCGACCGAAGTTGTGAAAATTATCAATCGTCGGCGGGTCGAGAAAACGTTGTGTGGTGGTCGCCGAAAGATTCGTCAGGAAGCCGAATCGTTTGGTGTGCGTCGCAAAGTCCGCGCTGATTTCGCCCGTCGAAAAACTGCCGCCGGAGAGTGTGACGCCGCCCTGCGTCGGCCCCTCAAGACCGGAGCGCGTGTTGATGTTGACGACGCCGCCGAGCTTGTCGCCGTATTCGGCAGGGATGCCGCCGGTCAACACCTCTGCGGTGCGCAGCGTGCGCGCGTCGAGACTCGTCGAGAAGATGGCCGAGAGATTGTCCGTGATGGGCACGCCGTCAATCACGTACTGGACTTGCGATTCGGAGCCGCGCGGGTGCATGCGTCCGTTATCGTCGGTGGCGAAGCCGGGCGTGGAGGCGATGATCTTCTCGATGCCGCGCGAGGGCGAAGCGCCCGGCTGCCTTTCGATGAGCGACTGGGCGATGTCCGTGTCGGAAGAGGTCTTGTCGGTCTCAATGGTTGTCGTGTCGCTTGTCACCGTCACGGTCTCGGACGAGCCGGCCACGGCCAGCGTCAGGTCAACGCTGAGCGGGACGTTGCTCTCCAAGTCCACGTCCTGCTGCGCGGGCTGGAATCCTGCGGCTGCGGCGCGCACGGTGTAAATGTTGAAGGGCACGTTGACGAGTTTGAAGACGCCCTGCGCGTCCGTCTGTGCGGTCTGGGTGTAGCCCGTGACGCTCTGCGTGACGATGACGGAGGCGTTCGGTACGACCGCGCCGTTCGGGTCTCTGACCGACCCCTGTACGACGCCGATGCGATTCTGCGCCGAGAGCGACGCGGTGAGCGCGAGTGTGAACGCGAGCGTGGCTAAAATTGGACGAATGCTTTTCGGAATCATGTTGTCTCCCTGCGGTATGAGGTGTTGAAATTTGAAGCGACCGCCGACGAGCTTGATGCTTAAGGGGAAAACCCCACGCGGAAAGCGCGTCGCTTCGTTCTCAAAAACAGTCCGTCGCGCGTGCCGTCACGCGATCCTTAGGATTGTCTTTCGGAGAATGATTTCAGAGCAGAGAGAAGACAGGAGGGGCACGCCCGCGTCTGCGCGTCACGGACAGCGAGACGTGGATGAGCGCGAGCGTCGTCACGAAGATGAACGACAGCGTGACGGGCGATAAGAATTGCGGGACGTGCAACAGCCCGCTGAAGAGGTTCAGGTGAAGCTGGCAGATCAGGCACTCGCCGGGTTGAGAGAGACTTTGCGACTGGCTGACCGTGCCCGCATCAAAGACCGCCTGAGCCGTGATGGGTTTCGGGCGCAGCCTGTTGTGTTGGTGGACGACCTCGACGGTCGCGCCCCATGTGATGAGAAAAATGAGCGCGACTGTGACCAAGCGTGCCGGGAGATTTGGACTCCGGCGTGAAGCGAGGTTAGTGATGCTGGTCACCTGCTTGGGCATTATGCTACTGTTTTCCAGTTCCAGCCGAACTATAAGGAGTGCGTCCGAGCGTTGTCAACCAAAAGGAATTTCTTCGCGGGAAGACAATCAATCTCCTCACAATCCGCACCCGATACTTCATTCCACAAAACTCTCCACGCTGAAGCGACGGGCATACGCGCGCACGAAAATGAGCGAAAAAGTTAGATGTCACCTCGCCGGAATGTGTTGTCATGCGGCGCTTATCTTTTTCGCCGCCGTCGTCACGCAGGCGCAGACATTCGACGCGCGCTTGGCCGTCTCATCCGTCACGCCGGGGCGCGTCCGCGTCGTCGGCGCGCGACATCCCGCGACTACCGCGTGGTCATTTCGCAATGCATATGCGGGCGCGGTGAATCTGGGCGAGCGGATCGAAAAACTGACGCTTGCCGACGAGAGTGGAACGGATGTGCCTGTGCGCAAACTCGCGTCCGGCGAGTTTGAAGCGGAGCGTGCGGCGACGCATTTCAGCTACGATGTCAAACTCGATCCGCCGTCCTTCCTGACGGATGCGGCCCACGTTTCGTGGCTGACGATTGAACGCGGCCTGCTGTTGCCCGGCGACTTGCTGCCGCTTCCCTTAGGAGACGCACGACTCACTTTCGAGCTACCCGCGAACTGGGTCGTCTCGTCTGTCGCCCCGGTCGAAACCGGCGGCGGGTTCAAGGTCAAGGAGGCGGAGCAATCCGTCTTCGTCATCGGCCAGAACTTGCGTGAGCGGCGAGAGCGTGCGGGCGCGTCGGAGGTGCTTTACGTCACGTCGGGCGCGTGGGCGTTCGACGATGACGAAGTCACGCGTTCAATCGCGGGGACGCTCAGGGACTACGAAAAACTTTTCGGCGGCGTGTCGCGCCCGCGCGTTCTCGTCACGCTGTTGCCGTTTCCCGGAGCGGCCCCTGCGAACGCTTGGAGCGCAGAGACGCGGGGCGGCTCGGTCGTCCTACTCTCAGGACGCGCGCCGTCGAAGATCGCCGCGACGGCGTTGGTCAACAGTTCGCTGACGCACGAACTCTTTCACCTTTGGGTGCCGAACGGTCTTTCGCTCGAAGGCGATTACGACTGGTTCTACGAGGGCTTCACCAACTATCAGGCGCTGCGAGAGGGAATGCGGCACGAAGAGTTAACCTTTCAGGATTACTTGAACGCACTGGGGCGTGCCTTCGACGGTTACAAGGCGGCGCGCGGCCCGCGTGAGGTTTCACTGCCGGAAGCTTCCGCACGACGTTGGAGCGGCAATCCCGCGCTCGTGTATCACAAAGGAATGCTCGTCGCGTTCCTGTACGACCTGACGCTTCAGCGCGGCACGAACGGTAAGAAATCTCTCGACGACGCGTACCGCGAACTATTCAGACGCTACGGCGTGGTTGAAAACAGAGTGGACGCGAATCGCGCCGTCGTCGAAACGTTGAGCGGCATGCCGGGGATGAGCGCCCTGACCGCAAGCTACGTCAGGGAAGCCAACGCGATTGACCTCGCCGCAGCCATCGAACCTTTCGGCCTGCGCGTCGAACCGGGCGGAGTGCTCACGCACGTTTCGGTCGCCGCCTCACTCGAACGTGGGCAACGCGATTTGCTGCGCAAGTTGGGTTACAATGAGCAAGCGGAGGCGGACGCGCGCAAGCTTCACGAGAAGTTGAAGCGGCGGCAGCCGCAACCGTAAATCAAAGCATCGTCGGAACCGTTTTCATCAATCCGAAATTCTAAAGCGCCGCCGACATCGTCGGAGGTCTCGCACGAAAATGAAGATCGTTAAACTGCTGTTTCTCTTATCGCTCTCTTTGACCTTCGCCGGGTGCAGCACGCTCGCGGGGAAAGAGGAGACGGGTGTTGTCATCGCGCGTCGCGCGCAGGTACGCAGTTCGTCGGCGCTGGTCGCGGCGGACTTGAAAGAGGTCGTGCGCGGCGACGAGTTGGAGATACTCGACTCGACGACCGTCCCGGACACGAACGAGCGTTGGCTGCGCGTGCGCACGCGCGACGCCGCCGGCACCGAAGGATGGATCGAGGCGCGCAACGTCATTTCGCAACAGATGGCCGAGCATTCGCGCCAGATTGCCAGAGAAGACGAAGGCATCCCGGCGCAGGCATCCGGCCAACTTCGCGCCAGCACAAACGTCCGTCTTTCGCCCGACCGTAGTCGTGACGACAATATCCTGATGCGTCTGGAAAGCGGCTCGGTCTTCGACATCATCACGTGGAAACGCGTGCCGAAACCGAAGTCGGCGGAAGATACGGAGAGCGACGACGCGCCGAAAGCCGGAGCCGCCGAGTCCGGCCGCACGAGGCACAAGCGCGAAACGGACGAGCCGAAGGAGCCGGAAGCCAACGACGAACTCTGGTACAAGGTGCGTCTGCCGCACAGCGTCTCGCCCGCGCCCGCGGGTTGGGTCTATGGCAAGCAGGTCGAGTTGAAAGTGCCGAGCGATATTATCTTCTACCGGACGGGCCGCGAGTTCGTCGCGTGGCACAAGTTGGACGCCGACGAGGATGACGCCGCACAGCAGTCGCAGGCAAAGGACAAGGACGCGGCGAAGGACACTCGACCGGGCAGTTGGGTGATTCTGGAAAAGAGCAGCACGGGCGACAGAAGCGGCCCCGACGCTGCGGACTTCGACCGCGTTTACGTTCTCGGTTACGACAAGGACAGGCAGGAGCACTACACCGCCTACCGCAGCCCAGACCTCATCGGACACCTGCCGCTTCGCATCGAAGGGCGGGGCGATGTCAGGACTTTCACCGTCCAGATTCAGGACGAAGGCCAGATGCGGGACGTGCGTTTCAGAACTCATTTCAACGAGCGCGGGCTGTTGAAAGTCGAGGCGCTCGACAGTCTGCCGAAGAATGTCAAAGCCAAATAACCCCTCCACGCCGGAGTAATCGGTCTTCGTCGAACTGCCCATGAAACATGCGCGGAACTCAAGACAGTATTGCGTCGCTTTGACTGCGATGGCGCTCGCGCTCGCGGCATTCACAGGTTGCGGAAAGGGCGGGGGCAGCGCGTTGAAGAAAAATGAAGGAAAGATCGTCGTCGGCTTTTCGCAGATGGGCGTTGACAATACGTGGCGCGTCGCCGAGACGAAAAGCATGAAGGACGAGGCGGCGCGTCGCTCCGACAAGTACGAACTCGTTTACACGGACGCGGGCGCGGACACCGCCAGACAAATCAAAGATGTTGAAGGCATGATCGCGCGCGGGGTGAGCGCCATCTTTCTCGCGCCGCGCGAGGCGCAAGTCTTCGGGCCGACGCTGCGGGCCGCAAGGGACGCGCGCATCCCCGTCTTTCTCATAGACCGCGAGGTTGACGGCAGGGCGGGCGAAGACTTCGTGACCTTCATCGGCTCGAACTTCGTCGAAGAGGGCAGGCGCACCGGCGAATGGCTCGTCAGGCAAACACAGGGGCGCGCAGGCATCGTTGAAGTGCTCGGCACGCCCAACGCTTCGGCGGCGCGCGACCGTCACGAGGGCTTCGCCGATGCCATCAAGAACTCGCCCGACATGAAAATCCTCGCGTCGCAAACCGGCAACTTCACGCGCGCCGGAGGCCAATCCGCGATGGCAAGCATGATCAAGGATTACGGCAAGGCGATCACGGCGGTCTTCGCGCACAACGACGAGATGGCGCTCGGCGTGATTCAAGCCTTGAAGGACGCGGGGATGAAGCCGGGCAGGGACGTGCTCATCGTCTCGGTTGACGGCCAGCGTTCGGCGCTCGATGCCATCCGTCGCGGCGAGATGAACGTCACGGTCGAATGCAATCCGCGCTTCGGCCCCATCGCCTTCGACACGCTGGAAAAATTTCTCAAGGGTGAAAGCATCCCGCCCAAGATTATCGTCCCCGACCGTTTTTTCGACGCGGGCAACGCCGCTCAGTTCATCGGCGAAGCATACTGAAATCGCTCCGGAGAAAACCCTGATGCCCTCTCTCAAACAGCGTCGCGCCGTGCAGCGGCAAAAGATTACGGCGGCGTTATGCTTCATCTGCGTCATTGTGTCCTGTGTCGCGCTCGCGGCAGTCGCGGTCGTCGGTCGGCAGTCGAATGAGAAGGTCGCGCACGGGAAGCGTTACCGACGCCTCATCATCCGCAACGCGATGATCGTGGACGGCAACGGCACGCCCGCGTCGGGGCCGAAGGATATCGTCATCGAGGGCAACACGATTGTTGAAATCGTCTCGCTCGATCCCGTGGCGGTCAAAGGCGGCGAGGCGAAGCGACCGCAGGGCGGGGTCGAGATTGATGCAGGCGGCAAGTACGTCCTGCCCGGCCTCATCAATCTTCACGGCCATGTGCAGGAGGAACGCGGCGGAGTGCCGCAGCCGCTCGCTTACGAGTTGAAGCTGTGGCTCGCGTGCGGCATCACGACCGTGCGCGACGTGTCGAGCGAGACGAAGCGGACGCTCGATTTGCGACGCCAGAGCAGCGAGGGAAAGTTGGAAGCGCCGCGCCTCTTCGTCTATG
>JBAVPI010000113.1:0-5615 GCA_049692915.1 Pyrinomonadaceae bacterium | reverse complement strand
GCCGCCAGCAACGTCATAAAAAGTGTGACGCCTTCACGCTGGCAGAGCGTGTTGAGGCCGTCGCTGACGCTCTTGCCGAAGAGGTGATTGGTAAGCTTCCCGCGATAACCTCGCGCGACGGGGCGCGGAAAGTCGGTCGGGATTTCAATCAAGGGCACTTCGGCCAACTGGCCCTTCCAGTAATCCAACTGCTGTTCGAGCCGTTTGTCCTGAAGCCACTCGCGCTGCCAGACTGCATAGTCCGCATACTGGATCGGCAACTCCGGCAAGGGCGATTCCTCTCCGGCGGCGTATGCGCCGTAGAGCGCATGAAGCTCGCGCGCGAGGATGGCGATTGACCACGCGTCCGCGACGATGTGATGAATCGTCAGCAGAAGTTTGTGCTCCTGCTCGCCGAGACGCATCAGCATGAAGCGAAGCAGCGAGTCGTCGGCCAGAGAGAACGGGCGTTGCGCCTCGTCGCGCGTCACGCGCTTGGCTTCGGGCACGCGCCCGGCTTCAGGCAGATGACTCAAGTCATGCACTTGCAGTTTGACGGGCGGCGGAGTGTTGACGACCTGCATCGGTTGGCCGTCAATCATGCGGAAGCTGGTGCGCAGCACCTCATGACGGCGTATGATTTCGGTCAGACTCCGCTCCAGCGCCTCGATGTTGAGTTCGCCCGACAGCGTGAGGACGAAAGGAACGTTGTAGAAGGAACTGTTCGGCTCCATCTGGTCGAGGAACCACAGCCGCTGCTGCGCGAAAGAGAGCACACACGGGCCGGACTGCTCCCGCCGCGTGATGGTCTGGACGGAAGAGACAACCCCCTCTTTATCGAGCAGAGCATTAAACAGTGCGCGCTTCTTGGCCGATAATCCTAAAGAACGTCTATTCTGACGGCTCATTTTATTCCCTCGACAAGTAGATTCTCTTCATCAAGCATGGCCTCAACCTCGTCATCCGACAGTTGAGACAATTTCAGTAGAAGCTGCGCCTTCATCTCGACGCCGGCCCGCTCGTCTTCGTCCTGAAGAATGGCGGCGGCGAACTTTGCCACCGTCGGTGATTCAAACATGGTGCGCAAAGGCGGTTCGATTTCGAGCGTCTCGCGGACGCGCGAAATGACCATCATGGCGAGCAGCGAGTGGCCGCCGATATCGAAGAAGTTGTCATTGATGCCGATGTGGTCGAGTTCGAGCACGTCGGCCCAAATCTCCGCGAGAACTTCCTCGACCGGAGTTGTCGGACTGATGAAAGCCTCGCTCAATTCGGCGCGGTGGCCCTCCGGGGCGGGCAGCGCCTGACGGTCGAGCTTGCCGTTCGTCGTCAGAGGAAATTCGTCGAGCACGACGAAGTTTGACGGAATCATGTATTCCGGCAGACGCTTCCTGAGGAATTCGGGTAGCTGCGACAACAGCCGCTCGGCGAACATTCCGTGCAGAGGGTTATTGGCGTACTGATTAAGCTGCTTCAACGCAGAGTCGTTGCCACGCGCCGCGAAGACGGCGGGCGCAAACGGTCGGCTGACCTCCGTGCGTCTGCGCAGCAACACGTCGAAGTATCTGCGCGGGTTCGTTTGCGACCAGTAAATGTCAACGACGTAAGGCACCTCGCGCGCAAGCCGCCATAACGTCTCCGGACGCACTCCTTCGTCGCCATTCATCCCCGCTCGAATGATCGCGCGCGCGTCTTCGACGGTCGCCTGCGGCTCGAAGTCGTGAAGCAGTTTCAAAGCGATCACGTCTTCGGCGAGACGCCCGTCGGGCACGTTAAGGATGCCGAGCGCCTGCGGTTCGGTCTCCATGAGCAGTTTGCGCAAAGCCTCCGGCGTGAGGCCGTCGCGCTGCCAGTCCAACCAGCGAGGCTCGACGACGGGCACGGCCTCTTCGTTGACATGGAGCACCACGTCGTAGCGATACTTCGTGAACTCGTTAATGTGTATCCCGCCCTTCATCTGCACCTGCACGTAGCTGATGGCGGGGAAATGTTGCTGCAACGCAACGAAGAATTCGGGATTGACGAGCAGCTCCTTCTCTCTGGCGAGGCGCTTCTGAATCTGGCGGCGCACCTCGTCGAGCATGAGCGACGGCGACGACTGGTACAACTGAACCGTGCTATGGAACTCTTCGAGCAACGCTTGATTGCGGACGCCACCGATGAAAATCTTGCCGCCGGGCTTCATACACTTGAGCGCCCCGCCGATCACGCGCATCGCGTAATCAATGCTGGGGAAGTAGTGCAACACCTCGTTGATGACGACGACATCGAAGGCTTGCTCAGGGATGTTCTCGAAGTTGTCGGCACTACCCTGCATGAGTCGCACGCCGGGCAACGGATGCTCGCTCGCCTGCAAGCGCATACCAAGCGCGTTGAGCGCCTCTTGCGAGATGTCGGTGCCGAAGTACTCTTCGCAATGCGGCGCGATGCGTTGCAGCAACAATCCCGTCCCGCATCCGATTTCCAACAGGCGCGCGGGTTGCAGCGCGAGGATGCGTTCGACCGTGTCTTCGACGCTCTCGAAAATTTCCGCTTCCGAGAATGACTCTCCCGTGTAGCTGTTTATCCAGACACGCAAGTCAACCGCCTCATCCTTCGCGGAGAGTATTTGCTGGCTGTAAACTTCGTCGTAGATGGATTGCCAGTTGGAGACCTGCAAGGCATCAAGCCCTGTGTCGGCCTGACGCTCCTGTTCCGTCAGATATTCAAAGTCGGGCACGACGTAACCCACCAGACGACTGTCGCCGGGCGTGTCTTCCCGCACCATCACGACCGATTCATTGACCGCTTGATGCTGGTTAAGAACCGCTTGAATCTCGCCCAACTCGATGCGGAAGCCACGCATCTTGACCTGATGGTCAATCCTTCCCAGAAACTCGATCTCGCCTTCCGGCAAATACCGCACAAGGTCTCCCGTCCGGTACATCCGCGCCCCCGCCATCGCGGCGAACGGGTCGGGGACGAAGACCTCGGCGGTGCGCGCCGCGTCGCGCAGATAGCCACGACCGACGCCGATTCCTCCAACGTACAACTCACCGGGGATACCCACCGGCAGCGGCTGCCCTTGAGCATCGAGGACGTACAAGCGTGTATTCGAGAGCGGTCGCCCGATGGGCATGTTGACCACGCCCTTCGCGGGTGTCTCTGTGATGAAGTGATGCGTCACGTCGTCGGAGCATTCGGTCGGGCCGTAGGCGTTCAGCAGCGGAATGCCCGGATAGCGATTGAACCAGAGGTCGCAGAGATCAGGCGGCAGCGCCTCGCCGGTAACGACCATCCAGCGCACCGCGCTCAGACCGTACCCTGCCGCACTCTTCGCCGTGGCAGCATCCAGCACGGCCCGCAGCATCGAGGGGACGGTTTCGACCACGGTGATCTTTCGTGTTTCGAGTTGTTCGAGAAGGAGTAGCGGATCGCGTGTCACTTCATCACTGAAGATTTCGACCCTGCCTCCGGCCAGCAGCGCGACGAAGAATTGCCAGATGGAGATGTCGAAACACTGCGAGGCCGTCTGCGCGACGATGTCGTCGCCGGTGATCTTCAACTCGTTGACCTTCGCGTATAGATGATTGAGCATGCCGCGATGCTCGATCATCGCCCCCTTCGGCAGCCCCGTCGAGCCTGAGGTATAGATCACGTATGAGAGACTTTGCGGAGTGCTTCGCGGTTCGAGATTCTCCTCGGACAAGCCTTGCTCAAACAGGTCTTCGAGCACCAGCACCGGAGGCCGCGCGTCTTCGGAAAGACTTGCCAGCGCCTCGTTAATCGTCGGCACAAACTCTCGCGCCGCAATCACAAGTTTGCTCTGACTATTCTCGACAACGTGCGCGAGACGCGCAGCAGGATGAAGCGGGTCGAGCGGTAGATATGCGCCTCCCGCCTTCATCACTCCCATCATTCCGGCAAGCAGCTCCACACTCCGACGCCCCAGCAGCGCCACCACCGCTTCGCTACAGACTCCTGCTTGAACCAGCCCATGCCCCGCACGATTCGCTCGCCTGTTCAACTCTCCGTAGCTGATGCTCTCTGCCTCGCCCGTCACCGCAGGCGCGTCGGGCTGGCGTCGGGCCTGCTCCTCGAAGTGTTCATGGAAGCACCGCTCCAGCGCATAATCGCGCTCGGTCGCGTTCCAGTCGGTGAGGAGTCGCGTGCGCTCTTCCTGTCCGAGCAGCGGTAGCTCTTGAAGGCGTCGTGATGGTTCGGCGACGATGCCGGCGAGCAGTGTCTCGAAGTGTCCGAGCAGTCGTTCAATCGTCGCTTCGTCAAACAAATCTTTGTTGTACGAGAGCGAGCCTGTAAGCTGGCCGCGGTTATCGCTCATCGCCAGCGTCAGGTCGAAGAGTTCCGTGCCCTTTTCAACTCTCACGGTGCTGAGCGACAGGCCGGGAAGTTCGAGCGACTCGTGCGGCACATTCTGCAAGACGAACATGACCTGAAAGAGCGGCGCATGGCTCATGTTCCTTTCCGGCTGCAACTCTTCGACCAATTTTTCAAAAGGCACTTCCTGATGCGCATACGCTTCAAGGCTCGCTTCCTTTACCTGCGCCAGCAACTCTCGGAAACTCTGCCCGCCTTCTACCTTTATCCGCATCACCAGCGTGTTGATGAAGAAGCCGATCAGGTTCTCTAACTCGCGCCTGCTCCTGCCCGCAATCGGCGTCCCGACCGCGATGTCCGTCTGCCCGCTGTAACGCGAGAGCAACGTCTGCCACGCTCCCATCAGCACCATGAAGAGTGTCGCGCCCTCACGCCTGCTCAACTCACGTAAGCCCTCGCTCAAACTTGGATTCAGCGTGAACCAGCGCATTCCGCCGCTCGCACTCTGCACGGAAGGGCGTGGACGATCCGTCGGCAACTCAAGGACAGCGACTCCCTCCAACTGCTCTCGCCAGTAACCCAACTGCTTATCGAGCGCCTCTCCCTGCAACTCCTCACGCTGCCAGACCGCATAGTCCGCATACTGTATCGAGAGTTCTTCCAGCGGCGACTCGCGCCCCTCAAGATATGCTCGATAGAGCGCCGTCAACTCTCTGACCAGCACCCTCATTGACCATCCGTCACTGACGATGTGGTGCATCACCAACGCCAGAATGTGCTCGTCCTCATTCACCTTAACGAGCGTGCCACGCAGCAACGGCCCATCTTCAAGATCAAAGGGCTGAAGCGCTTCGAGACGAACAATTTTCAACGCCTCGGCATCGCGCACGGCCTCCGGCAAACCGCTCACGTCTTGAACCTCAAGCATGAGTGGCTGCACGCGCGCGATGACCTGTATGGGCTGCCTATCGTCCGAGGTCGTGAAGGTCGTGCGCAGTGCTTCGTGCCGCCGCACGATTTCTGCGATAGACCTCTCCAATGCCTGAGCTTGTAAATTGCCGCTCAAGCGAATTGTCACGGGAACGTTATAAGTAGCCGTACCCGGATCGAACTTATCAAAGAGCCACAAACGCTGCTGTGCGAACGAGAGCGGGAGGTCGCCTCTGCGAGACACACGCTCTATCGGACGCCATGCGATGTGGCGATGCTCCTCAACACACCCGGCGAGTCCGGCGACAGTCGGAGACTCGAAGAGAGTGCGCAGCGGCATCTCGATGCTCAGTACTTCTCTGACACGGGAGACGACCTGAGTGGCGAGC
>JBAVPI010000112.1:0-1860 GCA_049692915.1 Pyrinomonadaceae bacterium | reverse complement strand
AGAGAGTTTTGAGGAACAACGCTATGCGACACAGAAGAGTTTTGACGTGCCTCGTCTTCAACATATTGACGCTCGCCTTCGCCTTCGTCGGCGCGAGCGCGCAGGGCGTGATTATCCCGCGCCCTTGCGAACGCTGTCCCCGCCCGCCGCGCCCCGTCAACCTCCCGCGCGCCCTGCCCATCAAGTCAATCAAGATTGACGCGAAGATCAGTGGACAGGTGGCGACGACGCACGTCGAGCAAGTCTTCCGCAACGATTCGGACGCGACGCTCGAAGGCACATATTTCTTCCCCGTCCCCGAAACCGCCTCCATCTCCGAGTTCGCCATCTGGGACGGCGACCGTCGGCTCGTCGGCGAGGTGCGCTCGCGCGAGGAAGCGCGCCGCATCTACGACGAAATCGTTCGCCGCCAGCGCGACCCCGGCCTGCTCGAATACGCGGGCCGAGACCTCTTTCAGGCCAGCATCTTTCCCATCCCCGCACACTCCGACAAAAAACTCGAACTGACTTACACGCAAGTCCTCAAGGCCGAGACGGGCACTGTCTCGTATCGTTATCCTCTGGGAACGGGCCACAATCTCGCGTCAATCGGCACGGTCTCCGGCGCGGTCGAGATCGAAGGGCAGAAGCCGCTGCGCAACATCTATTCGCCGAGCCACGAGATTGACGTGAAGACCTTGCACGGCGGCGAACGCGCGCGCCTCTCATTCGAGAACAAGGCGGGGGGCGAGCCGCAGGACTTTCAACTCTTCTACAGCGTCTCAAGCGAAGATTTCGGCATGACGCTTCTGACGCACCGCGAGCCGGGCAAGCAAGGCTATTTTCTCCTGATGATTTCGCCGAAAGACGAACTGACCGAAGCCGAGTATTCAGCCAAGGATATCGTCTTCGTGCTCGACACTTCCGGCTCGATGGCCGAGGCAGGGAAGATGGAGAAGGCGCGCGCCGCGCTCCTCTTCGGCGTGCGCAGCCTGCGACCGGAAGACCGTTTCAACGTCATCTCGTTCGCGGGCGAGGAACACTTGATGGCGAACGGACTAGTCCGCGCGGACACGGGCGGACGCGCGCAGGGCGAAGAGTTCGCTCAAGCTTTGCGCCCCGTCGGGGGCACGAACATCAACGGCGCGCTGCTCGCCGCCTTGAAACAGTTCGACGCGAGCGACCGCCCGCGCATGCTCATCTTCATCACCGACGGCCTCCCGACCGTCACCGAAACAAACCCGCAACGCATCATCGAGAACGTCAGCGCCTCGCGCGTCAACGGCGTGCGCATGTTCACCTTCGGCGTCGGCTATGACGTGAACACGGCCCTACTAGATAAACTCGCCTCGGAGAACGGCGGCGTCGCCGAGTACGTCGAGCCGAAAGAGGATTTGGAGATCAAGGTGTCGAGCTTCTTCACGAAGATCAACTATCCTGTGCTGACGAACCTTGAACTCGACATGGGCGGCGTCCAGACAGACCTCATCTACCCGCGCGCCCTGCCAGACCTTTTCCGCGGCTCGCAACTCACGCTCATCGGTCGCTACCGCAACGGCTTCGACGCGCGCGGCATGACGCTGCGACTGACGGGCCGCGCCGGTCAGCAGACGCGCACCTTCACTTATAACAACCTCGACTTTCCGCAGACGCGCAACGATAACGATTTTCTGCCGCGCCTGTGGGCGACGCGGCGCGTCGGTTGGCTGATGGAGCAGGTGCGCTCGAACGGCGAGGGGAAGGAGTTGCACGACGAGATCGTTGACCTCGGCACGCGCTACGGCATCGTCACGCCCTACACCTCTTATCTCGCGCTCGAACCCGGTGCCGCGCCGTCGCCGATGCCCGTCACCTCCAACAATCAGCCCGTCCCGTTTAACG
>JBAVPI010000111.1:0-2742 GCA_049692915.1 Pyrinomonadaceae bacterium | reverse complement strand
GCTTCACTCAAAATATTTTAGGTTGGGGCGGCAGTCGGGATGCCGCCCCGCCTGTTAGTTGCTCTCCGCTCCCTTCGTCTCACCGTGAGTCCTGAGCAGAATAGAGAGATATTCGGGGCTGTACTCGACGCGCTTCCAAACGCCTCCCGGTAAGTCGTTGAAGAGGTCGTTGATGCTGCCGCCGATGGACTCCTGCAACTCGCAGGGCAAGTCGGGATGGTTGAGCACAGCCGAGATGAGACCCGCGAGGTCTTTCTTGCGCTCGACCTCCACTCTAAGGAACTGATGATGGTGGAAAACACGGGCGAGGATTGCGGGCGAGTAGTTGCCCGTCTCGCTGTCGTTTCCCATGTCAATCCAAATCCCCGCGCCCGTCTCCCGTGCCAATTCATCAATGACGAACTGCACAGCGCCGGTGATTGATTCGTGAATCCCGCTCTGCATATCGAGAAGCGCAATAACCGCACGCGCCGCCTCGTCGTATTCGGGCGGTACGCCGCTCTCGACAAGGAACTCGCCCCGCTCTGCGCGCTCGACGAGTTCGGCCAGTCCGAGCCGTGGAGTGAGAAGCGCGATTTCTATATGTCGCCGCGTGTCGGCGTCGTACCCGTACACGTCTTTAGCTATCGCCTCTGCGCGATCTTCGATTGACGGCTTTGCCGTTGCCCTTCGGCCTCTCTTTTGAGATTCTTTCTGTGCCATGACTTGATTATTCTCCCTTCGAGAATGTGTTGAGTTTGGCCGTGGGAGAGGCGCGCTTACCCTTCAAAGCTTGCGCGCCTCTCCCGTTTCCCCTGTTGTTACGCTCCTATGACGTACTGACGAAGCGCCTCTTCCTCTGCCTCCGACATCACTTCACGATTTGCGAGAAGTGCGTACATGGTCTCCTTGACGGTGTGGAGAAACGCCTTGCCATAATCGCCCGTGTCGGCCAGCATGAGCGGGAAAACGAACCTGAACACGTCGGGCGTGACGATGTTAAAATCCGTCGCCTGTGAAAGGACGTTGATGATGTTCGTCTCTATCGTCTCGCACACGACGGGCGGCGTGAGCGGGCTTTCAAGGTAGCGCGCGAGACGTTCGGCCTCGCCATACGCGCCGCGCGGCATACCGTCATAGGGGCCGACGGCAAGTGCCAGAAGCGCCTTGTGAATCTTCGTAGCTTTGGCCTTCTCCGCGCGCTCAAGCTGTGTGTGCTGGTCGGTCGGATGGGTGAAGCTGTTGAGAATGCCTTCAATCTCAACAGCGACGCAGAGGCTCTGCGTCGCGCAGCCCGTGAGAGCGGCGAGTTCAAGAGTAAGCGCGTTGATTTGCTGTGCTCGCGGCGAGTCGTCGCCCGTGATGAAGGCGAGCGCGAGAATGCGCGCCGCGGTGTGGTTGCTGATGGTTGATTCCTGAGTGCTCTGTCCTTTACCCTTCGTTTTAGACATCGCTGATTACTCCCTTCGAGTTGTGGTCGGTTGATGTTGAGGCGCGGCTTGTGTTATCGGCACAGACTGCGCCCGCTTTGTTGTGGTTATCGTCGGGGCTGGCCGTGGATTGCGAAAAGTGGAGAGGCGAGGGGTTGCAACCCTTACCTCTCCTTTCGCGTTTAGTGTGACGTGCGGCGGCGCATCACTCTGACGGCGCGCAGGAAAATAATCAAAGCGGCAACGTGTTTGCAGACCACGGGGCGACGGTTGCCGTGGTGCGGCGTCCCGGCTTCACAGCCGCACGTCGCGAAGGTCTTGCCGTTCAGCCGCTCGATGCGGACGGGGTAGCTGTGGCCTTTGGTCTTGTTGGTGACGATGTACAGTCTGGCCTCGTGGCGTCGAATTGATTGCGGCTCTTTGGTGAGTCGTGCGGCTGCATGCTCGAACTGCTCACGGCGTTGAATCTGGATCATGGTTGCGGTTCCTTTCCCTCTAAATCTATTGCTGCTCGACAAGTGTTATTATAGGCATCTCTAAACTATTGTCAAGAGAAAAGAGTTGAATAACATTGCTAGGTGAAAATATTTTTAGCTGACAATAGAAAACTGTGTTATAAGGATTTCCCATGAGTGCTGAAGGCTACATTTCAACGACCGACGCGGCGGAACGTCTCGGCATTACACGCCAGCGAGTTTTGCAGTTAATCGAAAGCAAGCGGCTACCGGCTTCCCTCTTTGCAAATGTCTATATGATTCGCGAGGCCGATTTGAAGCTCGTCGAGGATCGCCCGCCGGGTCGCCCGCCGAAGCCTAAAGGGGAAGCCGCGCAGGTGAAGCGCGCACGGAAGTCCAAAACGGCGTGACGGGCACTCGACCAAGTGCTTTTACCTGTGGTGGTCGCCGTCAGGCGACGCTGGCGGGTGCTCGACGAATCAAGGAAAGGCGAATAACGCAAGTAGAAAGCGAGAAATCACGAGGCCACAAGCATGAGCGCGGAACTGTTTCAATTTAACCCGGAAGCATTCAAGCAATTAATCAAAGACGCACTGATAGAACTGCGCGAGGCTGACGCCGATGCGCTCAAAACCGAAGCCGATTTGCTCAGGGAAATCAACGCCAAGGTTTACGTGACAGTCCTCGAAGCATGCAGGCTGCTTCGCTGCTCGGACACTCACCTCTACCGCAAGATCACAGCGGCGCGTGGCGGCGCTCCTGACCTCATCCCTTATCTCGAAAAAGAGCGGAGCGGCGTCTATGTCTTCCCCCGTGAAGAACTCATCAACTGGGCGCGCGGCAACCCCTCGGACGCCCAAGAAGACGCGCGTGAGCGC
>JBAVPI010000110.1:0-5844 GCA_049692915.1 Pyrinomonadaceae bacterium | reverse complement strand
TCTCAACGCGGAGTGGGAAGGGACGACGCGCCCGCGGCTCGCCATCGGCGTCGGCATCCACACGGGCGAGGCGACGTGCGGTGTTGTCGGCGCGCCCGGCAGACTCGAATATACGATTATCGGCGACACTGTGAATCTCGCCGCGCGTCTCGAATCCGCGACGAAAGAGACCGGCGACGCTCTGCTTCTCAGTAAAGCCACGGCTGAACGGCTCGGCGGAATGTACGAGACGCGACCGCTCGGCGACGTGCACGTCAAGGGTAAGACGGAGAGCACCTCCGTCTTTACCGTGAAGAACATAGCGACGACAGACGAGCCACCCGTTGTCGCTGCCGTCTAAATTTATGAGGAAGAAATTCATTGTGTTCAAGTCAGACAAACTCATGCTTCATGCGCTCGTCATCTTTTCGTTGACGGTACTCCTGACCGGCTTCAACTATTCGACGATTTCCACACGCGCGCAACAACCGCAGCCGCAAGCGACGCCGCGCCCGCCGAAGAAGAAGTTGCAGGCCAACGCCAACTTCGCGCAGTACGCGGGACGCGACTCCTCGAACCGCATGATCGCGGGCGGGGCTTCGCGCAACCTCGGCAGCGACGCGGACAAGTACAGGAAGGACGGCGAGACGGCCTACGAAGCGGGCAAATACGACGAGGCTGTCGCGGCGTTTCGGAAAGCGTCCGGGTTGATGCCCAACGACGCGCGCGGCTTCTACAATCTCGGCGCTTCATACGAAGCTCTGGGTCACAACGCTGAGGCGATAGAAGCCTACCGCAAGGCCATCGAGTTAGCGCCGAAAGATGCTTACGCTTATTACAACCTCGGCAACGTCTATGCGGCGCAGAACGAGTCGCAGAAGGCTGTGGAAGCGTACCGGAAGGTCGTCGAACTGGCCCCGCAGGAGGCCGTCGCGCACTACAATCTCGGACTGGCTGAAGCGGCGGCGGGTCAGATGAAAGAAGCGATTGATGCTTTCAAGTCAGCCGTCGGCTTGAAGCCCGACTTCGAGTTGGCCCACTACAATCTGGGCATCGCCTACGGCGCGATGGAGCAGTATAAAGAGGCCGCCGCCGCGTTCAGAGAGGCCGCTCGTCTGAAGCCCGAACATGCCGAAGCGCACTTCAATCTCGGCCTCGCACATCTCGCCTTGAACGAACGCGACGCGGCGCAAGCGGAAATCAAAATTCTCCAGACGCTCAAACCGGAGTTGGCCGACAAGCTCAAGAGTTTGAGAGATCAATGAGGTTTCAAGTGATGGCAAACAACTCCCTGCGGGTCGTATGCGAGAGACGCCGGCGCGCAACGATGCGTCCCATACTGCTCTGCGCTCTCATCATCGCGCCGTGTGCTTTCGCAGTGCACGCCGCGCGGCTTCAAGGCAGCAACAGCCCGCAACCGTCAAACACGAAGTCACTGCTGACGATTGCCTCGAACGTGCGCGTGCGCGTCGAGCCGGGGGTGAACGCGGGGGAAGCCGGACGCCTCCCGCTGGGAACAATTGTGCGCGAGTTGGAACGCACGCCCGACCGCGTGAAGATCGGCGCGGCGGAAGACTACTGGTATCGCGTCGCCGCGCCGGGCGGGGTCGAGGGATGGGTCTTCGGCGCACTCATGACGCCTTTCGACTCTGCGCGTCGCGCGGAGATTTACGCGCGTCTCGCGGGTGAACGATTGAAACTTAAGGGCGCGAGTTTCAGCGACCTGACGGAGTTGATGGAGTTTCTCGACCGCGCCGTCAAAGAGACCGCGGGGAGAGACAGGCTGGCGGAGTTCGAGTTGCTGCGACTGCTCGCGCTGCAAAAAACGCTCGCCTCCATTCCATTCGAGAAGCGGGAGGAGGCCCCTTACGCGCCGTGGATCAAAGCGCAGGGCGAGAGCATCGTTTACAGCGAACCCGCCGGAGAGTGGTACGTGCGCTCCGAACAATTCTGGAATCTGGAGAGAAAATATCACGCGCTGCCCCTCGCCGAGCGCATCGCGTGGGAAGCGTCGCAAATCCCTCTGCCCGGCGAGTGCGAAGGCTACCTGCCCTGTCACCTCTATTATGAAGCCGAAACCGCGGGCCACTACCTCAAACTCTACCCGCGCGGCGCGCACACGGCGCAGGCGCTCGACTCCATCTCAGAGATGCTGGCGGGCGTGGTCGAAGATTTGAAGGGGGCCAACCACACCTACGAAGTGCCCAAAGAAGACCGCGCCACGTTTCACAAACAGGTCACCGACCTGCGCGCCGTCCTCTCCAGAGTGACAAACGCAAAGGCCGCTCGCACCGTCAAACAACTCGACGAAATCGCGCGGCACTTTCGTTGATTCATAAATCTTACGGAGCGGGCACGCTCGATTCCCCTGCCAAGCGCGTCAAGCGAGAAGAGGCCAAAGCGCAAGACAACACTATCCGCTTCGGCCTCTTCTCGCTTTTCAATTTCAATTATTTACATGTCGTGCGCGATGTGAATGGCGGGGAGGTCGAGGGGTGAGAGCGGCATGGCGTAGCTCTGGCCGGTGGCGAGAAGTACGTTGGCGGCGTCGGCGTCAACGGGGCGCGAGAAGAGGTAGCCCTGCGCGTACTCGCACTTGAGCGCCCGCAGTTGCATCAACTGATTCTCCTGCTCGACGCCTTCGGCCACAACGTCCATGCCGAGGTTGCGCGCGAGCATGATGATGGTGCGGACGATCTCTGCGTTTTCGTTGTTGCCGTCCATGCGGCTGACGAACGAGCGATCAATCTTCAGCGTCGAAATCGGGAAACGGTGGAGGTACGAGAGCGACGAATAGCCCGTGCCGAAGTCGTCTATGCTTAGCTCGATGCCGAGCGCGCGGAGTTGCCTGAGCATGACGATGGCCGTCTCGATGTTCTCCATCATGATGCTTTCCGTGATCTCCACCTTGAGACTGCGCGGGTCAATCCCTGTCTCCGCCAGCACTTCACGAATCTGATCCAACAAGTCGGCCTTCATGAACTGCTTGCCCGACAGATTGACGCTGATTTGAAGCGGCGGGTAAGACGGGTAGCGATCCTGCCACTCGCGTATCTGCATGCACGCTTCCCTTAGCACCCACTGGCCGATGGAGATGATGAGGCCGGTCTCTTCGGCGATGGGGATGAAATCAACCGGCGGGATGAAACCGCGCTCCGGGTGTCGCCAGCGCAAGAGCGCCTCGAAGCCGACGATCTGGCCGCCGTCGAGCGAGACGATGGGCTGGTAGTTGAGCGCGAACTCGTGGCGCTCGACGGCGCGGCGCAAATCCGTTTCGAGTTGAAGAAGGTTGAGAGCGCGCGTGTGCATCGTCGTGTCGAAGACTTCGTGGCGAGCCTTGCCCAGAGTCTTGGCGCGGTACATCGCCGTATCTGCATCGCGCAGCACGTCTTCGGGGCGCTCGTAGCCGGTCGTCGAGAGGGCGATGCCGATGCTGACCGTCGTAAAGACTTCGTTGCCGTTGAGGTTGAAGGGCAGAGACAACTCGTTCTGCAAACGGTCGGCGACTTCGATGGCTTCGCTCGTCCTGTTGAGGTCTTCGAGGAGAATCGTGAATTCGTCGCCGCCGAGACGCGCGACCGTGTCGCCGGGCCGCAGGCACGTTTCCAGACGACGGGCGATGCCGATTAAAAGTTGATCGCCGACCATGTGGCCGAGCGAGTCGTTGATGATTTTGAAGCGGTCGAGGTCGAGAAAGAGGACGGCGAACATGCGACTGTCGCGTCGCTTGGCGCGCTCGACCGAGAGCTTCAGATGATCCATGAAGAGGGCGCGATTCGGCAGTCCCGTGAGCGCGTCGTGGAAGGCATCGTGATGAAGTTGCTGCTCGGCGAGCTTGCGGTCGGTGATGTCCTGTATCTGGAAGATGAGGTTGGCCGACTCGCCATCGGCGTGGCGCACGTGCGTCACGCTGAGAAGCACCCAGAGGTCTTCGCAACGCTGGTGCAGGTAGCGCAGTTCCATCTGGAAGTTCGAGATTTTACCTTCCAACAATTTGCCGATTCGCACCATCATCGGGCCGAGGTCTTGCGGGTTGGTGAAGGCCTGCACGTTGCTCGCCAGCAACTCCTGTTCAGAGTAGCCGAGCATCTCGCAGAGACTGCGATTGACCTTGATCCAGCGCCCGTCGGAGCCGACCAGAGCCATCCCCGCCGCGTGGTCGAACGCGCCGCGAAAACGCTCTTCGGATTCGCGCAGGGCCGACATGTGCCGCTCGGCCTGCTCGGCCTGCGACACCGACGCCTCGACGTTCTTGAGGTAAGTCCAGTACGTCAGATAGATGATGACGATGATCGGCGTCGTCGCGAGCAGGGCGTACAAGCCCATCGTGTCAATCAGTTTGGCGATAATCCCGGCGGCGGACGCCCCTGCGAAATAGGAGATTGAAGTCCAGAGAAAATGCTTGCGCCACGTCTGCCAGAACGGCTCGCCCACGCGCAACGCGTAGCCGAAGGCCACCATGCCGGAGTTGGTGATGAACTGGATGAAGCCCGCGAAACAGATGCCGACGATGTAGTTGGCCGAATAGCCGCCGCGCAGAGAGACTTCGCTCCCGACGAACGTGTGCAGCAGCCAGACGGTCAGGAAGGTCGAGCAGGCCATCACCGACCCGTTGAAAAAAATCGTCAGCCACTTTTTGCAAAAGCGACGCGAAGAGAAGAACGACTCGGCTGCCGCGAGCAGCACCGCCGCGTCGAGGCCGAAGAGCAGGATGGCGAGGAAGATGAAGGTGTCGGAGACAGAAATTTTGCCTTTGTCGCGCGGAATTTGAATCGTCAGGCGCGAGCCGATGCCGACCGTGATGAGCGTCAGTAGAATGAAGCGCGGGTCAATGCTCGTGAGCGAGAGATGATAAACGGCAGAAAGGGTCGTAGCCGCGCCAAGCACGACGATGAACCATTGATACGGAACGGCCAGACGTTTCCTGTTCACAGCTTTCGCCGCAGCCTTATTCATTCTAAATTTCGTTGTCAGTTGGATAAATTCGGGAGGATGAACTCTGGCCGCGCCTTTCGGCCCGGCACGCGCCTCCAACCTTTGGAGAGCAGAGGCACATAAATACTCAGCAAGCATTGTGCCGTCGCCGCAGGCTCAGGCTATGTTATTCAGACGCTCCCTGTTTACCCGATATTTGATGAACGAGTCCGAGTTTGATGCGAGTAAAAAGTCGTCAGTTTGACGGGTGTGCCACGCCAAAATGACCGTATGCAGTCAGCCGCGCCCGTAACTCTCACGTCGAAGCAGTGACACGATACTTCCCGCCGGAGCATTTTATCATTGACGGCAAGTTGAATTTGCAATACAAGCCAAGCGTTCTATCAAACGCCCCGCTATTGTATGGAGATCATCTTTCATGTTCAAAGAGTTCAGAGAGTTCATCGCGCGCGGTAACGTCATAGAGTTGGCAATCGGCGTCATGATCGGAGCGGCCTTCGGCAAAATCGTGACTTCGGTGGTCGAAGGAATTTTGATGCCGCCCATCGGAGTCCTCCTCGGCCCGGTTGATTTTTCCAGTATCTTCTATGTGCTCGACAAGTCAAAGGGCTTGCCGGAGTCGCTTGCCGACGCCAAGGCGAAGGGCATCCCCGTCATCGCTTACGGGCAGTTCTTCAACGACGTGATTACCTTCCTCATCATCGCCCTCGTGCTCTTCTTCGTCGTCCGCGCGGTCAATCGTATGTGGAGCAAACAACAGGACGCGGCGGCCAACGAACCGACGACTAAAACGTGCCCGCACTGTCTCTCGACCATCCCGCTCAAGGCCACGCGCTGCAAAGACTGCACGGCGGATTTGCTGGCGACATAAAATAAGGCCGCAGAGCAAAAGGCGACGGTTGCGACGGAAAAGGCCGATGCCTTTCGTCT
>JBAVPI010000109.1:0-4162 GCA_049692915.1 Pyrinomonadaceae bacterium | reverse complement strand
GCCCCGCACTCCACTCCGTCAACTGTCCGACGGGCTGCACGTCGTAATGCCCATAGACGACAAAGCAGCGCTCGCCCGCCCCGCATTCGCCGTAAACGATGGGAAAGCCGCTGCCGATTTTGAACGTGCGCGTGCCCGCTCCCGTCCGCTGCAACATCTGCTCGACGGCCTCGGCCACCGCGCGCATTCCCGTCCCGCGCGCCGCCACCGAAGGCATCCGGCATAGCGCCTGCAAACGCTCCGCGAAGGAGCGCGCGTGCCGGTCAACGTAGCGGTCGAAGCGCGTGAATGGCATATCTAAAACAGTGATAGATGACAATCTAAAACAGTGATGGGTGACAAGTCTAAAACAGTGACGGGTGACGAGTGTAAGACGGTTTTTATATTGCCGGATGATGAGCGACGAGTAAGAAGTTGTTTTCGCTCGTCATTCGTCAACCGTCATTCGTCAACGTCTTTGTAAAAAAGGTATCGAGGCCGCGTCGGGTCGCGCTCGAAGCCGGAGCAGACGAGGCCGTCCGCGAGCGTGTGTTCAAATTCTGCGCGGACGCGCAGTTGTTCGCGCCGCGCTGCCGGTGCGTCTTCGCGCAGGAGCGCGCTCCAGTCCGGGGGAATTTGGACGGACGCGTCGGGTGTGCCGCGGGGTGCGGGCTGCTCGCCGCGCGCGCGGCTTTCGACACGCCCCGAATCGAGATGCCATTCGGCGGAGAGACGGTCGCTGTCAATGCATGGGGGCGTGTCTAACTCGCCCGTCGCGGACGGATAATCCGTGCCGTAATAGTTGGGCGCGTAACGTCGCACGACGACGCCGAGGCGGTTGAGATTGAAGTGCGCGTTGCGCGACTGCATGGGATTCCAAGTCCAACGGATAAAGCGTCGCCCTTCGGCGAGTGCGCGCTCGCGCTGCGCCCACTTGAGCCGCGCGCCGACGCCGCGGTTCTGGTAATCCCGCGCCACCGCCATCATGTGCGAGTAGCCGATGACCTCCTCCTCTGCCCCACGCGCGCCGGACGTTTCGCGCAGGGCGACCTGTGTGAGGACGAAGCCGACCATGCGTGCGCCGTCGAACGCGCCCAGAGTCCAGCCGCCCGCGCTGCGCGCGACGATTAAGTGGCGACGCGGCGAAAGCTCAAGGTCGGGCAACTCGAAAGCCTCGCGCTGCAAGCGCACGCAGGCGTCGAACTCTTCGACCGTCACGCACTCGCGCACGACGAACTCGTCTTTCGTCAAGGCAGACAGTCCTGCGTTTTCCCTCTGGCCTGACATGAACTATCCGCGTCCTCCCCGTGAAATGCGCGTCTCATCGCCCCGCTAGATTTCGATTTTCGTGTACCAACTCGCGGGCACGCTTTCGATGCGGCGACCTGCCGTGCGTTCCGTGATGTCGCCCGCAAAGTTGATGAGCGTCAGCCGTCCCGGTTCGCGGTAACGCTCCGCGACGGCGGCGCGCAACTCTTTAACGAATGCCGGTGCGGCCCAATTAATCTTGAAGAGCGTCAAACGGTTAACGTCGCCGTGCTTCAACAGCCACGCCACCTTACGCATCGAAACCATCCCGCACTCGCCCCAGAAAGGAAACCGCGCGCCGCCCGTCGCCGTGTCGCCGCCTTCGTTGAGCGCCACGAGGTCTGGCTTGTAACGGAGGCCGACGCGTAGCTCGATCTGCAACGACGTGTATTCGCCGACGAACATCGCGTAGCCGAGCGCCTTCATCAACACGTGTTCGTAAGTCTCGCCCGTGCGCTGCCACAGGCGCACACGGCGTCCGGCCAACTCGAAGTCGTGAAGCATTCAATAATGGCGGGGGAACAATTTAAGAAATTTGTTTTCGGCATTCGATGACGGCGACTCGAAGCAAAATGTTATCCCGTCATCAGGCCGCCCTTGTGTCACCGTCGCTCATCTTTTAGTCCGAAGGCCGCGACGGGAGGCTGAGGAGGACGGCGAGTCCCGCGGGCTGTAGTTCACGGAGGGTGACGCTTCCGCCGAGGACGCCGAGCAGCCGGTGCGCGATGACGAGGCCGAGTTCATTCATGTTCGTGCCGCACTCGTTGGGGGCGTCAATGTCCACCGGGTCGAAGAGGTGCGCCTGATCCCGCAGCGGCTCGCCCTGATCCATGATTTCGATGCTGAGGCGGCTCTGTTCGTCTGCGCCCGCAGTGACCTTCACCGAGCCGCCGACGGGACTGCGCCCGATGGCGTGCGCGAAGAAGTTGTACAAGACCTGCCGCAGCTTGCCTTCGTCCGAGACGACGGGGCCGAGTTCGGGCGCGGTGTCGCAGTCGAGCGTGACAGACTGCTTCTGCGCGAGGCGTCCGACCGCCGCGCAGGATTCGCGCAGAGTCTCACGCAGAGAAAATTCGTGGAGGAAGAGTTCGGTCTGCCCGGCTTCGAGCCGCGAAAGGTCTACGAGTTGGTTGAGGCTGGCTTGAAGTTGGAAGCCGGAGCCTTGAATCTTTCCGCAGAAGCGCCGCTGCGTCTCGGTCAAACGCTCCTGATCGAGAAGTATTTCGGTGAAGCCGAGAATCGAGGTCAGCGGCGTGCGCAACTCGTGCGACATTCGTTCGAGGAACAGCGAGCGGTAGCGCCCGACGCGTTGCAGTTCGACGTTGGCCGCTTCGAGCGCCGTGGTGCGCCGCCGCAGTTCGCCGACGAGACTTTCGATCTGCCGTCGCTGCACGCCCATCGCCGCCGCGCGCCGCGCATTGCCGATGGCGATGATGATGGCCGGGCCGACGAAGCGTATGCCCTTGAGCGCCTCGCGCAGGCGGTCTGGGAAAGCAGAGAGGACGACGAGCACGCCGGAGAGCGTGCCGTGCGCGTAGATCGGCACGCCGACCGCCGCCGTCAAATCGGTCTGTGCGAAAACGTCGAGCAGTTCCTTCGTCGCGCGGTCGGCATCGGTGGGGCGCATCGTGTCGGCCCAGAGATAACACTCCGCGCCGGTCTGCTCGACTTCGCCCGTCATCAATTCGCCGATGCGCTGTGCTTTCACGGCGTCGAGATGCGGGTGCGTGTAGGCCGAGCACTGCCGGAGTCGCCCGTCGCTGTCGCGCAGGAAGGTGACGATGCAGCACAGTTCCCAGTGGCTCAGAAGCATGTCGGAGAAGAGACTGCAAATCTCTTCCTCCGTCGGGCCTTCGCCGACGGTGAACGCCTGCTCGTGTAAAAGGTTGACGACCTCCGCGCTGAGCGCCTGAAGGTCGTCCGGTGTGGCCCCCGGCATGCCCGCCGATCCGGTCGCCGCAGGCGCGTCCCCTTTCTCGTAGTCTTCGCTGGCTACCCGTTTGACCATATTGCTGAAAAGCGCGATGCCCGCTTCATGCTGCGGGAGAGAATCGCGTGCGGCCCAAAATGAATTTTTATCTCTTTGAGAAGCAATATAGTTTGCGACTTCGGAGCGTGTCAAACTATTCGGCTGAGTCGCTGCGTTCTCAAATTCCGTCCCGTTGAGTTAAGATGAAGCGAAGGAGCGGACGAAGGGCCGTCTCCGTCAAGCCTTAATGAACGGTCAACTTCGCGACCATCCGCTCGCCGAACTCATTCACGAAATTTCCCGTGCCCGTTTGTCGGGCGCTCTGCGCGTGTCGCACGAACGCGTCAGGGGCGTGGTCTATTTCAACAGCGGACAACTTGTCGCCTCGCTCACGAATCTGCGCTCCTCGCGTCTCGTCGAGTCCCTGCGCCGTCGCGGGACGCTCACGCCGATGCAAATAACCGAGCACGTCGGCGCGAAGATGTCCGACGAGGAGGCGTGCGCCGCACTCGTCGCGGCGGGCGTCTTAACGTCCGCCGAGTTGAACAAGCATCGCGCGCATCGTTCCGAAGAGTCGCTGCGTTTGATGTTGAGATGGACGGAAGGTGTCTGGAGTTTCGATTCGCGCGTGCGCTTTGACTCGGAGGGCAGCGACGAATTCAAAGTGACGCAGCTTCTCGTCGAAACAGCGCGGGAGCTTTCATCAGATTTTGTCTTGCGCGCGACCGGCGACGAACTGGTGACGTTCTCTCCTTCAACCGGCGGCCACGATTTCAGCGGCGGCTTGCAACTTCTGCCGACGGAAGGGTTCGTGCTGTCGCGCGTCTCATCGCCGGTCAGTCTGGGGGAGTTGCTGGCCGTCAGCGGGCTGCCCGAAGCGGAAGCGCGCCGCGCCGTCTATGCACT
>JBAVPI010000108.1:0-1725 GCA_049692915.1 Pyrinomonadaceae bacterium | reverse complement strand
TGGTCGTGACCCATCATCTGGTCGTTGACGGAGTGTCGTGGCGCATCCTGCTCGAAGACCTTGAGGCGGCCTACGCTCAGGCGGTGAGGGGCGAGCGCATCAGTTTGCCGGCCAAGACGAGTTCATTTCAGCAGTGGGCCGAGCGCTTGGAGAGGTACGGGAGAGAGCCGGAGCGGATGGAGGAACTCGACTACTGGTTGGGAGAGCGAGAAGGGTGGGGAGAGGAAGAGGTGGGACGGGTGGAGATGGATCACGAGGAGGGGGAGAACACGGTGGAGTCGGCGCGGGTGGTGGTATCGGAACTGGATGAGGAGGAGACGCGAGCGTTATTGCAGGATGTGCCGGGAGTGTACGGGACGCAGATACAAGAAGCGTTGATGACGGGGCTGGTGGGGAGTCTGGCGAAGAGGATGGGGCGGGAGCGATGGGTGATTGAGATGGAGGGGCACGGGCGGGAGGAGATCTTCGAGGAGATGGACGTGACGCGGACGGTCGGATGGTTCACTACCCTCTATCCCGTCCATCTCAGGGTGAGCCGTTGGGCCGGCATGGGCGAGGCGTTGCGAGCAGTCAAGGCGCAGTTATGCAGCGTGCCCGGTCGGGGCATCGGCTACGGACTTTTGCGCTACATCGTTGACGACGAGGACGTGCGCCGAAGGCTGAGCGAGAGGGCGACGGCACAAATCAGCTTCAATTATCTCGGCCAGTTCGATCAGGGCACGCAGCAGTCCTCCGCCTTCCAACCGGTGGCGGAGAGTCCCGGTCTGCTCCTCAGCCCGCGCGGCAAGCGATCCTACCCGTTGGAGGTTGACGGCGGAGTCAACGGCGGTCGCCTCAGGATGTATTGGACTTACAGCGAGAACTATCACCGGCGCGAAACCATCGAGGCGCTGGCCTACGCGTTCGTCCGAGAATTGCGCGCATTGATCGAACATTGCCGCACGGCTGCCGCCGCCGCCGACTTCGTCACACCGAATTTCGATGAGGTCGGGTGGAGTCAAGACGATGTCGAGGATGTTGTCGCCAGTCTCAGCAGAGAATTGTAAGAGGTATCATTGATGGGCATGAAAGACATAGAGGACTTCTTCCCGCTCTCGCCGATGCAACAGGGCATGCTCTTCCACACTCTGTACGAGCCGGAGGCGGAGGCTTACTTCGAGCAACTCAGTTTCGCCGTGCGCGGTGGTTTCGACACCCGTGCGTTCGAGCGTGCTTGGGAGCAGGTGGTCTCACGTCATCAGGCGCTCAGGTCGAGCTTTCGCTGGGAGGGACTGAAGGAGCCGGTGCAGGTCATCCACCGGCAAGCCAAACCTGAGGTCGAGCGACACGACTGGCGCAACGCGCCCGCGGACGAGCGCACGGCGCGGCTTGAAGAACTGCTGCGCGCCGACCGGCAGCGCGGCTTCAATCTTTCTCTCGCGCCCTTAATGCGCCTCATCATCGTGCGGATGAAGGAGGACGAGTATCAGGTCGTCTGGAGTCATCATCATCTACTGATGGACGGCTGGTCGGTTCCGATCATCTTCAACGAAGTCGTGGCCTACTACACGGCCTACAATCAGGGCCGTGAACTGCAACTCGACGTGCCGCGCCCCTACCGCGACTACATCGCTTGGCTCAAACGGCAGGACATGAAGCGAGCGCAGGCGTTCTGGCGCGAGCAGCTTCGCGGCTTCACCGCCCCGACGCCGCTCGGCGAGGGCCAGCCGCCCGAAGATGAAACCA
>JBAVPI010000107.1:0-4503 GCA_049692915.1 Pyrinomonadaceae bacterium | reverse complement strand
CGTGGGGATGACGGGCGCGGTGCGTCCGTCTTCGAGCGCGCGCCCGCTCTCGATGCTGCTTACGTCAACGACGAACTGCGTGCCGCGCTTGGAGACCTGCGCGAGTATCTGCCGGAGCGTCTCGTCGTCAACGCGTGAAAGGTTCGCGCCGCTCGACACGAGTTCGTCGCGCAGGCGTTGGACGGTGTTCATCCGCCGGTCGTACACGTCGGGATAGACGTGCAGCGTGCCGTCTTCGACGACGAGCGTGTCGTAGTGAACCTCCACCGGCAGAGGCGTGTCGAGCGGGATGAGGAGTTGCTTCGTCCCTGCCTTCGCGAGCGCGATCTGCCGGCGCGTGACGGGCAGACTCCGCGCGGCGGTGATCTTCTCGGCGAGGTCGTAGAGGTCTGTGCGGAGCACACGCACGCAGCCGTGCGAGACGAGGTTGCCGGGGTCTGTCGTCTTCGCGGCCTGATGAATCAGATAGCCGTCGCCGAGCGGGATTTTCAACTTGCCGAGCGGGTTGCGCGGGTCGCTCGCCTTGATTATCTCGCCGGGGCTGACTCCCTTGTGGCTGCTCACCCACTCGCTCGCGGGCGGAATCCACGCCGGATTCCAGATCACCTCGTTCGCCTCGCGCTCGCCGATGTAAATCGGATAGTCCTTCATGCCGACGCCGATCCAGTAAGACCGAACCTCCCTGCCGTTTTGCCAGAGCGTGAGGCGGAACGAGGGCACGTTGAGCGTGAGATTGATGTCGGGCTGCCCCGGCTCAAATTCGGCCCGCTCGATTTTTCCGCCCGTCAATTTGTCAGAACGCTCCGACTCGAAGCGGTCGTGATGCGCTGCACCTTGCGCCTGCGCGGAGACAGGTGCGACCGTCCATAGAGAAAGCGCGCACGCCGCAGCGACCGCGCAGGATAGTAGCAGTCGCCGCGCGCCGTGTGCCGCGCGGCGTTTTCGTTGTCCAATCATCACGTCGGAAATCTCCATAGCCTTGCCGTTAGATGAATACGAGCTTGACGCTGTGGCGAAGGGAAGAGTCCGGGCGTCCGTTTAAATATCACTCGTCTTGTGTCGAGGGGGGTTGTTAGGGAGTTGGTGTTGTTATGCGTCGAAATGGTTGTCCGTTCAAATGCCGGAGCGTCTTTATCTTAAAGCATCCGAGGCTCTAAGGGTCGCTCTTGCGCCCGACTAGCGCGGCCACGGCGGCGACGAGCGCCGTCGGCTCGACTGGCTTGGGGATGTGCGCGTCGTAGCCTGCGTCGAGGGCACGCGCTTCGTCTTCGTCCCGCGCGTAGGCGGTGAGCGCGGCTGCCGGCGTGTGACGATTGAGCGAGGCGTCGAGCGCGCGCACACGATGCATCAAGTCGTAACCGTCTTCGCCCGGCATCCCGATGTCGGAGACGAGCACGTCCGGCGCGGAGTCTCTGACCGACTCGAACGCCTCGGCGACGGATTCGGCGGTGGAGACGCTTGCGCCGGAACGTTTGAGCACCATCGAGAGCAGGGCACATGCGTCCTCGTCGTCGTCCACGACCAGAATGCTGAGGCCGTCGAGAATCCCTGCGGGTTGAATAATTGCCGTCGAATTTTCGCGTGCGCCGCCGCCGCTGTTCGCCGGGATGTTCCCCGCCGATAAATTCTCCGCCGCAGCGACCACGCCGCGCTCCTCAGTGCGCGAAGGCATCAAAGGAAAGCTGACTGTGAAGGTTGCGCCGCGCCCTTCGCCTTCGCTCTCGACGCGAATCTGGCCGCCGTGAAGTTCGACGAGGTGGCGCGCAATCGCCAGACCGAGACCGAGGCCGCCGTGCTCGCGCGTGATCGCGCCGTCGGCCTGTCGGAAGCGGTCGAAGATGAAGGGCAGAAACTCCGGCGAGATTCCCGCGCCCGTGTCCTTGACGACGACGTGGACGTGCGTGTTGTCGCCCTCAAGCCGCACCTCCACGCTTCCGCCCGCGGGCGTGAACTTGATGGCATTCGTCAGCAAGTTCCAGAACACCTGCCGCAGGCGGTCGGCGTCGCCCGCTATCGCGCCGACCGGATCGAGTCGAACATGCAGGTGGACGCCGCGCGAATCCGCCGCCAGACGCACGCTGTCAATCGCTTCCTCGATGACCGGGCCGAGTTCGATGGCGTCCACGTCGAGACGAAGTTTGCCCGTGATGATGCGCGACACGTCGAGCAGATCGTTGATGAGTTGCGCCTGCATGGACGCGTTCCGCTCGATGGTTTCGAGCGCGCGGGAGGTGACTTCGGGCGAGAGCGTTTCGGTGCGCAGGAGTTTGGCCCAGCCCAGCACGGAAGTGAGCGGCGTGCGCAGTTCGTGCGAGAGCGTGGCGAGAAATTCGTCCTTCAAACGATTGGCCTCGGCCAGTTCGTCGGCGCGGGCGCGCAGTTCGTCCTCGAATCGCTTGCGCTCCGTGATGTCCTCCTGCACGCAGACCCAGTGTTTGCGCCCCGACATCTCCAGAGCCGTGATACGCGCGAAGGTGGTGAAGGGCGTGCCGTCCTTTTTGCGATTGCTGAACTCGCCGAACCACACGCCGTCGGTTTTCAGACGCTCGATGACTTCGCCGACGATGCGCGCGTTCTCTTCGGGCGGGTAAATGTTCTGCACGGTGACGCTCTGCCCCATCAGTTCGCCGCGCTCGTAGCCGAACATTTCGTCCTCCGCAGGGTTGGTGTAGAGGATACGCCCCTGCTCGTCCGAGAGGCTGACGCCCTCGATCATGTTCTCAAGCACGCGCGAGTGTAGATTGAGCGCACGCTCGGCCCGCTTGCGCTCCGTAATGTCGCGCAGGGCGCTGACGCGGACGCGCCGCCCCTTGTAGTCGTGCGCCTTGCCCGTCACTTCGAGGTCGAAGTGCGTGCCGTCCTTCCTCAAGCCCGTCACTTCGTAAGGATGCTCGTCTCCCTCCGTGATTTTCTGCGTGACGACTTGGCGGCACTCAGGCGTCACCAACTCCAAAATCGGCTTGCCGACGATTTCATCCTGATCGTAGCCGAACATCGCGGCGAATCCCTTGTTGGCTTCGAGCACGCGCCCCCCTGTGTTGAGGACGATGCCGTCGAAGGTGGCTTCGATGAGCGTGCGAAAACGTTCCTCGCTCTCGTGCAAATCTTCCTCGGCGCGCTTGCGCTCCGTCACGTCCACCGAGACGCCGACGATGCCGATTAACTTCCTTTCGTCGTCGTAAATCGGCGTGTCCGTGACCATCGCAGGGAAAGTCGTCCCGTCGCGGCGGCGCACCGTAAACTCGCCCGACCAACTCTCGCCCGCGGTCAGACGCGCCATGATTTCGGCGGCCTGCGCCTGCGTCGTCTCAGCCGGGGTGACTTCGACGATGTTGCGGCCCACGGCTTCGCTCGCCGTCCACCCGTAGAGACGCTCGGCGAAATGGTTCCAGTAAGTGACCGTGCCATTCAAGTCGGTGGCGATGACGGACTGCTCGACCGTATCGAGCAGGTGAGCCTGAAAGTTGATCGCCTCTTCGGCGCGTTTGCGCTCGCTGATGTCTTCGTGGACGAGCACGACCTCGCGCACGCGCCCCAGTTTATTCTTAACGGGGTAGATGAAAGCCTGCACCCAACGCCCCGGCTGCTCGTTCGAGGAGAGGCCGGGAATCGTCTTTTCCGGGTCGTAGAGGATGGGCGGGATGGCGCACGCTTCGCCGTCGAAGCCGCGTCGAATGAAAGGCATGATGCCCTTGGCGTCAAGCTGCGGGTCGGCGAGGACGTTGTAGTCGCCGAGTTGTTCGAGCGTCACGCCCCAGAGCTTTTCCCATGCGCGGTTGACGCGCACCGTGCGACCGTCGGGCGAGAAAATCTGCGTGCTCAAAGGCGACTGCTCGACGAGCGTGCGAAAGCGTGTCTCGGAGGCGGCCAGAGACTGCGCCGAACTTTCCGCCGTGCCGCGCGCACGCACTTGCGAGCGCGTGACGAAAAACAGCACGAGGCCGAAGAACAGTCCGCCCGCGACAATCAGCGATGCGAGCCACGCGCCGTTGGTCGCGCTGCCGTCGTGCCGCACAACGTAATAAGCCGCGAGGGCCGCGAGCGCGAGCGTCCCGGCCAGCACGAGGGAGGGCAACCACGCGCGTCTCGGCGTGACTTGATGTTCAGTTGGCGCGAGAGATTTCATCGAAAGCCGCTGGCGGCGTCCCCTTGAATCAACGTCCGATCAACCCGAAATACAACAACGCCGACTGAACGACGCCGATGAAAAATCCCATGAAGAGGCCGAACAGTTCGATGGTTCGGAGATGTTGTTGAGCGACCGAGAGGACGAGGTTTTCGAGTTTCTCCACGGGGTAGCCGGAAACCTTCTCGCGCACGATGCCGCCGATGTCGAACTCCGCGATGGCCGTCGGCAGACGCTCCTGCGCCGCCGCCGTGATGCGATCCGTCAGGGCCGCGCTCGCCCTCAGCACTTTCTCCTCCGGCACATAATCGGAGAGCCGTCCGAGCGGCGCGGACAACAGGCGCTCGACCTGCGCGCTCACCACCGCGTTGATGGCC
>JBAVPI010000106.1:0-5012 GCA_049692915.1 Pyrinomonadaceae bacterium | reverse complement strand
GCGCGGTGATGAGCGCGCAGCTTTGCAGCGACGGCGCGCTGTTTTCGCGCCCGATGACGACGTGCACGTCCGCGAAGACGGGGTCGCCCGCGATGCACTCGTTGAGGATTTTAACGAGCCTCGATTTCGTCTCGAACGTGCGGAACAATTCGCGCAGGCGCTCGATGTCGCCGAAGTCGGGCTTCGCGATAATGTTGGAAGCGCCGTCAACATAAACGTCGCCCGTCTCCGACTCTTCGCCCTCAAGGCTCATTTCACACAGCAGCACGGCGTTGCGCAGTAGCTTGTCATACAGAGCCTTCTCTTCGCGCATCATTCCCAGAATCTCGTTGCGCATCGTCTGGAGACTCTTCCCGCTGAACTCCGTGTTCAGATAGCGGGCCGTGCGCTCAAGCTCATCCTGACTCAGAGGTTCGTCAACGCGTATGATCTTGTTCTGCACGACGTTCGACGCGAAGACGAGTACGACGAGCACGCGGCTGTCCGCGAGTTGCAGAAATTCGAGATGCTGTAGCCGGTTATCAACGAGCGCGGGCGAGACGACGATCCCGACGTTCTCCGAAAGTTGGGACAGAAGGTGCGAGACCTTTTCCATGAGACGGTTGGGCGGCGTGCCTACATCCGACTTAGGGAGGCCGAGCGACCGGTCAATCGCCGACATGTCGGCTCTGGACAGGCGCGTGTCTCCGGTCAGGTGGTCAACGTAGAAGCGATACCCTTTGTCTGTCGGGACGCGTCCCGCGGAAGTGTGCGGCTGCTCGACAAGGCCGGCGTCCTCCAACTCACCCATGACGTTGCGAATGGTGGCCGAACTCCACCCGGAAGCGCCCGCGAAACGCTCCGAGATGACACGCGAGCCGACCGGCTCGCCCGTGTGCAGATGCTCTCTGATGATGGCCGACAGCACGGCCTGCCCGCGCGCGTCGGGCATACGGTCTGTCTGTGCGTTCGAGTTCGCGCTGAGGATTGCCATCGAAAGTTGAAATGGGTGACGGGTCGGCAGGTGAATACGTTTTACGTAAGCGAACGCGTACTGGTCGCAACGCGTCCCGACTTAAGATTGTTTACAGCCCCCGCTACACCCTGTCAAGAGTTTATTATTTTCCGACGCCCGCCGCAGCCACCAAGACCCGGCGGCGAAATCTCCTGTTGAGTATAGCGGATGGATGAAAATAGTCGCAAACAAGCTCTCCGCTAACTCCCGCAGGGCCGACTCGTCCCACAGATTTTCCTCTAATTTGAAGACTGTGCAGAAGTTATCCGTCAGCATCGTCGCGTTATCACGCCGCTCCGTGTAAGTTGTTGATAAGATTGACGCTTGTAAGCCCCTTCTGCGGCCACGGGCGCGGCGGCTTTCCGTCTCAGCCTTTCATTTGGTGGAAGTAAAGGGAGTTAGCGGCGCGTCAAAAAGTTTATTTGACGCTCCCGCTGCGCGGCACTTAATATCGAAGCCACCTGTTCAGACACAGTTTGCTTCCGGAGACGGAAGACACCTGCCGTTAGGTTAGATTTTGTTGTTTCAGGGATTAAGGCTAATGGCCGACTCTCAACCATTGCTCGCAGCACTCTTCGTTGAAGCCTTCCGGCAACTCGCGCCCAAGCGTCCCTTGCCCGATGTGGACGCTCGTTATTACCCTTACGCCGGTCTGAATCACACCATCCGCCTTCGTTCGGGCCGCATTTACGTGCGCATCTCGGACATTTTCAAGGACGCTCCCTTAAACGTCCATCGCGCGCTCTCATACATTCTCGTCTCTAAACTTTTACGACGACGTTCGCCTGTCTTTTACGATAAGGTCTATCGCGATTTCTCGCTGACGCCCGAAGTCCAGCGTGCCTCCGACCTCGCGCGCCGTCATCGCGGGCGCAAAATGGTTTCAGGGTCACGCGGCAGTACCTACGATCTGGCGCGTCTGTTTGCGCGCCTCAATCGCCGCCACTTCGACGGGCAACTCGAACAGCCGACCCTCACGTGGTCGCAACGTCGGACGCGCACCATCCTCGGCCATCACGACGGCGTGCACGATACGATTGTCATCAGTAAGACTCTCGACTCGGACGAAGTGCCGGAGTGGTTCGTCGAATACATTCTTTACCACGAGATGCTTCACATCAAACATCCGGCCCGTCTCATCAACGGCAGGCGCTACTATCACACGAAAGCATTTCGCGCCGAAGAGCAGCGCTTCCCTTTTTACGAAGAAGCACAGCAGTGGCTCGACCGCATCGCGCGGCAGCGTCGCACACTGCGCGCCCGCGCCGCATAACATTTTTTCCGACGCGATTTTTTTTGGAAACTTTGCCACCCCTCCGTCGTTTAATCGAGCAGGAAGGTGGGCTCCTCCGAAAAGAGCGGGCGGGCATCGCAGCCGAACGTCATTCCCTCCGACGTTGCTTCGATGTTCACCCGCTCTTTAGGTTTTACGAGTCCCACCGTCTTTCATCGCGTATCTTCATTTCCCACACCGCGCGTCACATTCCACTCGCTTGGCGAACCGTCGCAGACTTCGCCGCGCATATACCCGGATGCTCAAATGATAGATTTTCGTCTCCGATTTTGGATTTGAAATTTTAGATTCGAGTCCGGCTAATGATTCTCGCGCCGACATCCACGGAAGGAGAGCGGGACGCGATGATAGTTCCCGGCATAGTCCCAAAGTTTTTGTCGCACGGGCAGCGGGTTTGATGCGATTTCGCTTCTATTTTAGCCGCTGGACAAAGAGGCGCATCGCTCGTTAGACTAACGGGTTTGTAACGAACGCCCGAACGCACACCATCGCGCCACGGCTTTCAAACGCGAGCAAATTCTAAAATCCATTTCACTTCGGAGTTCTCTTTTATGGCAGTTCCTGCAACACAAATACGGCGCGGCATGGTCATTCTTTTCGAGGGCAAATTGTGCAAGGTCGTGGAATTTCGTCACCACACGCCCGGTAATTTGCGCGCGATGGTGCAGACGAAGCTACGCGATTTGCGGACGGGTTCGTCGTTCGAGCATCGCTTCCGCTCCGCCGACACGGTGGAGCGCGCGTCGCTCGAACAGCACGAGATGGAGTACATGTACTCCGACGGCTCGCAACATCACTTCATGAACACGGAGAGCTATGAGCAGACGGCGCTCACAGAGGAAGACCTCGGCGACATGGCGCAATGGCTCAACCCCGGCCTACGCATTCAGGCCGAATTCTACGAAGGCGCGCCCATCGGCATCACGCTCCCGCCCTCGATGGAGTTGACCGTGACGAGCACCGAGCCGACGATGAAAGGCGCGACCGTCTCGAACGTCAACAAGCCGGCGACTCTTGAGAACGGCGTCACCATCTCCGTCCCGCCCTTCGTCAACGAAGGCGACCGCATCCGCGTTGACCCGACCGAAGGCCGTTACATCGAGCGCGCCAAGTAACGAAAGCAGTGACGGGTGACTGTTGATGAGCCGCGTGTACCAGTCTTGTCGCCGGTCACTCGTCGCTTGTCACCGCTTTTATGTATTTCCTCTACAGCATCCTTCTCGGCATCGGGGTCGCCGCGTTGCTGCCGCGGTTCATCCTCGACGCCTTGCGTCACGGGAAATACGCTGCCGGATTTCGTGAGCGGACTGGAACGTTGCCGTCGTTCGAGCGGAGGGGACGGCCCGTCGTCTGGCTGCATTGCGTGTCGGTCGGCGAAACGCAGGCGGCACGCCCGTTGGCCCGCGCCGTCCTCGAAGCTTACCCTTCGCACGCACTCGTCGTCTCGACAACCACGATGACCGGCCAGCGCATCGCGCGCGAGGCGTTCGGCTCTTCGGCTGCTCTCGTCTTCTACTTCCCCTTCGACTGGGCATGGAGCGTGCGACGCGCGCTACGCACGATTCAGCCTTCACTCGCGCTGGTGATGGAGACGGAATTGTGGCCGCGCTTCATGCGCGAATGCCGCGAGCGCGGCGTCCCCATAGCGTTGGTCAACGGGCGGATTTCCGAAAAATCATTTCGTCGCTACTCAAGGATAAAGTTTTTCATGAAGCGTGTCGTGGGCGACCTCGCGTTGGCTCTGATGCAGACGGATGCGGACGCCGCGCGCCTTCTCGCGCTCGGCCTCGCGCCGGAGCGGGTCAAGGTTTCGGGAAACGTTAAATTCGATTATGAAGAGCGCGCCGGTCAACAGGCTTTGACGAACGACCTGCGCAGCAGATTTCATTTCGCGTCGAAACGCCCGCTCATCATCGCCGCCAGCACGCACGCGCCGGAAGAGCGCGTCGTGCTCGAAGCATATAAGCTTGTCACCCCTTCTACGACGCGCCCGCGCCTGCTCATCGCCCCGCGCCACCCGGAACGCTTCGCCGAAGTCGCTTCGCTGCTGGCATCTTCGGGCCTCACGTGGACACGCCGCAACGATTCACCGCGCGTAGATGACCAGACCTGCGACGTTATCCTGCTCGACTCTATCGGCGAGTTGAGCGGAGCGTATCCGCTTGCCGAGATCGTTTTCGTCGGCGGCAGCATCGCCTCCATCGGCGGCCATAACGTGCTTGAACCCGCCACCGCCGCGCGTTGCATCGTCACCGGCGCACACACTTCAAACTTCGGTGAAATCGTCCGCACGTTTCTCGAACAAAGCGCGCTCGTGCAGCTTCCCGCCGTCGAAGCGGACGCAGCGCCGGAAGTTCTTTCACGCGTGTTGAGCGACCTGCTGGCCGACGACGACACACGCCGACGCATGGGATTGAATGCGCGTGCAACTCTCGATCAAAATCGCGGCGCGACTTCCCGCACAGTTCGCATGCTCTCGCCGCTTTTTCAAGAGAGGCACGGCAGCGAAGATAGAATGTCGTTGCCGGACAAAGTTCTGACCTCCGACCTCTAACATCCGCCTTTATGTCTCTCGCGCCCGTCTTCATGCCGTTCAATTTGCTCTACGGCGCTGTCGTGCGCGCGCGGCTCGCGCTCTACAGCGCCGGTGTGCTCGACACGCAACGCGTCGGAGCGCCCGTCATCAGCGTCGGCAACATCACGACGGGCGGCACGGGCAAGACG
>JBAVPI010000105.1:0-10732 GCA_049692915.1 Pyrinomonadaceae bacterium | reverse complement strand
GCGCCGCAGCCTGCGACACCGGAGGCCGCCGACGGTGTGACTGAACAGGGGCCGCCGGTTCCGTCGGGGACGGGCGGGATGATCGAGGGTTAAGAGAATTTTTAGAATTTACGGTTCGCGATTTTTGATTGAGCGCGGGGTTGTGCTCGGTCTCGAATCAAAAAACCGAAATCGCAAAACACAATCAGGAGAAGTAATCATGCCGAAATTAAAAACACACAAGGGCGCAGCCAAGCGCTTTCGCACGACGGCGACGGGGAAGGTCAAGCGCGGCCATTCGCACGCGCGACACATCCTGACGAAGAAGACCAGCAAGCGTAAGCGGATTCTCGACATTGACGTGATGGTCTCGGACTCCGACATGGTGCGCGTGACAAAGATGCTGCCCTACGGGCGAAGCTAAGAACAGATGTCAGGGGTCAGAGGTTGGTCGCAAGTTTTATTACTAACCTCTAATATCTAATCTCCGACCTCTGCTTTTTGAAGGGAGTAAAGTTATGCCGAGAGCAAAACGTGGAAATAAGCGCACCGAGCGGCGCAAAAAAATACTGTCGTTAGCGAAGGGCTATCGCGGCACGAAGTCGAAGCTGTATCGTTCGGCGAAGGAATCGGTCGAGCGCGGACTGAAGTTCGCCTACACTGGCCGCAAGCTGAAAAAGCGCGACTTTCGCAGCCTGTGGATCGTCCGCATCGGGGCCGCCGCGCGCCTGAACGGTCTCAACTATTCGCAGTTCATGCACGGGCTGACGCTCGCCGGCATCGAACTCGACCGCAAGGTGCTGGCCGACATCGCCGCCAACTCGCCCGAAGCGTTCGCGGAACTGGCCGGGCAGGTCAAGAGCGCGCTCGACAACAAGCAGCAGCAGGCGGCAGCTTAAAGTTTCCGTCGGCGAGGAATCGCATGGGTTCTGAAGTGGCAGGCCAACAGCATCAGATCGAGTCGGTGCGTGAAGCGTTCGAGCGAGAGTTCGGACGCTTCGCGCACTTCCGAGACGAGACGGCTGCGTTATCGCTCAATGAAGCTGAGGCGGCGCTGCGCGAACTCGCCGACGTGCGCACGCGTCACACGGGCAAGAAGAGCGAACTGTCGTCGTTGATGAAGACGATTGGGCGCGTCCCGGCGGATGAGCGCGGCGCGTTCGCGCAACGTGTGCAGCAACTCGGCGCGGGGTTCGGCGAGTCGCTCGACGCCGTAGAGAATCAACTCAAGAATCACATCTCGGCGGAGCGCATCGAGCGTGAGCGCATTGACGTTACCTTGCCCGGTCGGCGTCCCCGGCGCGGCCATGTGCATCCGATCAACCTCACTCGCCAGCGGCTCGAAGATATCTTCGTCTCGATGGGCTATTCGGTTGAGGACGGGCGCGAGATCGAGACCGACTTCTACAATTTCACCGCGCTCAACATCCCTGAACTGCACCCGGCGCGCAGCGCGCAGGATACCTTTTACACAACGGACGGGTTATCTCTCCGCTCGCAGACCTCGACCGTGCAGATTCACTCCATGCAGCGCCGCCGTCCGCCCTTGCGCGTCATCGCGCCGGGCCGTGTCTTCCGCCGCGACACGCCGGACGCCACGCACAACCCGATGTTCTTCCAGCTCGAAGGACTGCTCGTTGATCGCGGCATTCACATGGGACACCTGAAGGGAACGGTGACGGAGTTCCTGCGGCGCATGTTCGGCCCCGGCACGTTGACGCGCTTTCGCCCGTCCTACTTTCCGTTCACCGAGCCGAGCGCCGAATTCGACTTCACCTGCTTCAAGTGCAACGGCGCGGGCTGCCGCCTGTGTAAAAACTCCGGCTGGATCGAGCTTGGCGGCTCAGGCATGGTGCACCCGAACGTCCTGCGCGCCGTCGGCATAGACCCCGAAGAGTACTCCGGCTTCGCCTTCGGCTTCGGCATTGATCGCATGTGCGCTTTAATGTACGCGCTCGACGACATTCGCCTCCTCTTTGAGAACGACGTGCGCTTCCTCGAACAGTTTAATTAGCAACGGCAGGTGACGGTGTGGCGAGCGACAGGTTAAAAAACTTGTCGCCTCTCGTCGCTCATCACTCAACACTTCTTTATGAATATCAGCTACAACTGGCTGCGCGAACTAACGGACATCGAGCACGAACCGCGCGAGTTGGCGCGACGTTTGACGGCGGTCGGGCTGGCTGTGGACGCGGTGCACGAGTCGAATAATGATTACATCATCGAGATTGACCTGACATCGAACCGCCCCGACTGTCTGTCGCACGTTGGCGTGGCGCGCGAAGTCGCGGCGTTTGAAAAGGGAAGCGTCCGTCTGCCCGAAACAATTGTCAATGCGGTCGAAGGTCTGACGGGGTCGTTCGCCTCCGTCGAAATTCTGGACGAGGAATTGTGCCCGCGTTATGCGGCGCGTGTTGTGCGCGGCGTCAAGATCGGGCCGTCGCCCGCGTGGCTCGCCGCCCGACTCGAAGCCATCGGCCAGCGCCCGATCAATAACGTTGCGGACATCACCAACTACGTCTTGCACGAGTTCGGCCAGCCGCTCCACGCATTCGATCTCGCGACGCTGACAGGGAAACGCATCATCGTCCGGCGCGCGGGCGCGGGCGAGAAAATCAAGACGCTCGATGGCTTCGTGCGAGAGTTGGACGCGGAGATGCTGGTCATCGCCGACGCCGCGCGCGCGGTCGCCATCGCAGGCGTGATGGGCGGCGAAGAGACTGAGATTTCCGACTCGACGACAGACGTGCTCATCGAAAGCGCGTATTTCAATCCCGCCTCCGTTCGTCGCACGTCGAAGAGGCTCGGACTCCAGACCGAAGCTTCTTATCGTTTCGAGCGCGGGACGGATTACGACGGCGTGCGCCGCGCTCAGGACAGGTGCGTCGCGCTCATCTGCGAAATCGCCGGCGGGGTCGCGACCGAGGACTTGATTGACCTGTGCCCGCGGCCCATCGAGTCCGGCAGAGTCACCCTGCGCCCCGCACGCGTCGAAGCCCTGACGGGCATTAGCGTCTCCGACGACGAGTGCCTGCGCATTCTCACCGCGCTCGGCTTTGAGCCGGATAATGTGAATTCTCAATCGCTCAATCAGCATGCGGAACTAACCCTTCGCGTCCCTTCATGGCGCGTTGATGTGGCTCTTGAAGAAGACCTTGTCGAAGAAGTCGCGCGTCATGCCGGTTATGAGAAGATCATAGACGAACTGCCTCCGTCGGTGCTCTCAGGCGAATATCTCGAAGGCGAGAATCGTCGTCGGGCCGCGCGCCGCGCCCTGACGGATTTGGGCTTCGACGAAGCAATTAATTTCAGCTTCATAGACGCCGCGCACGACGGCCAGTTCGACTTGATGCCGGGACTTGAAGCCGTGGATGACAACGCGGAAAGATTCGTCACGCTGTCCAACCCCGTCATCGAAGGCTTGACGCGGATGCGTCCCACGCTCTTGCCCGGCCTGCTCGACGCGGTGCGCCGTAACTCCAACCACGGCACGCGCAACGTCCGCCTCTTCGAGTTCGGGCGTGTCTTCGCCGCTGCGCCAGCGGGCGAGCCGTTGCCGACGGAGCGTCAGGCATTCGCGCTCGTACTGACCGGCGGGGAGATCGAGCAGGGGAAGGCTGAACCGACACGCCAACTCGATTTCTACGACCTCAAAGGCGCTCTGGAGTCTGCCGCGACTTCGTTGAATTTGGACGCATTGGAGTTCGAGGCAGCTTCTGCGCGTCACTTGCGCGAGGGGCAGGCGGCGCGCGTGTCCTTGAATGGAAGGATGGTAGGCACTCTCGGCAGGCTGTCCGAAGAGGTGGCCGACGCTTACAAATTTCGCCAGCCGGTCTATGTCGCTGAGGTAAATCTCGACGCGCTGCTTGAGACGCCGGAGTTGCCCGTGCGCTACACTCCGCTGCCGCGCTACCCCGCGGTCACGCGCGACGCTTCGCTCCTAGTTCCGCGCCTTATCACGTTCGACGAATTGCGTCGCGCCGTGCTCGATCTCGACATCGAATACTGTCGCAGCGTCTCGCTCGTGGACGTTTACGAGGGCGCGAACGTGCCTGACGGTCAGCGCTCCCTAACACTGCGCGCCGAGTATCGAGCCGACGACCGCACGCTTCGCGACGAAGAAGTTGACTTGATGCAAGCACGCGTTGTCGAAACGCTGACGGCGAAGTTCGGCGCTCAACTGAGAGGGCGGGGATAGAGACTTGGGGTTGGTCGGAACAACTTCCGACGCTTTTGTGAATCCGAGACTTCTGTCATCCAGCCTCCGTTTTTTTCTCTCTTGCGCTCACGCCCGTGAAGTCGCATAATCGTGCGGCAGTTTTGCCGCGAACATTTCTTCGAGAAGTTAAGCCACAAAGTTTGGAGACGGATGATGGTCGGACTAACAGGTCTGGAAAAATTCTCACATCTGGAAGATAAAATTTACCGCACCATCGAACTGACGAAATCACTTCGTCAGGAGAAGGAACTGCTGGAGAGGGAAGTCGCGTCGGTGCGGCGCGAACTCGGCACGTTGCTCGACGAGAAAGACCGGCTTGAGACGCACGTCGAGCGCCTTCTCTCGGAGCGCGACATGTTTCGCACGAAGGTTGAAGCGATGCTCGACGCCATCGCCGTCCTCGACCCGGAAGCCGTGGAAGTGATGCGGAAGTAGTCTGAAGGGGTGACAGGATATGAGCGCCATCAAAGGCACGGGCGAGGGGAATGCCACGCCGACCATCCGCGTCGAGATTTACAATCAGACTTACAACATCCGCTCCGACGGCGATAGCGAGTACGTGACGGGACTCGCCGAGTTTGTTGACCTGCGGATGCGCGAAATCTCTTCCGGCACGCTCACCGTTGATTCGCTCAAGGTCGCCATCCTCGCCGCTCTGCACATCGCCGACGAACTTCATCGCCTCAAGCGTCTGCACGAGCAGGCCGACACGCAGTTGGCTTCGCGTAGCGCCGAGTGCGCAGAGATGCTCGACCGTGTGCTCAAGTCGCGCAACGTCAACGATCCGAATAATGCGCTCCCCGGCAGCATCTCATTTTCGTAAATATCTCTCCAAAATTGTCAAGTTTAAGCCCGCCGTTTTCGACCTCTAAAAAATCTGAAAAACGGAGTTCACCTGTGCTAGTATTTTCGCGGCTGAGGGAAACAGTCTGCGGGGTTCGTCACCGATTTACGATGATTGAGCCAACGCCGTTTGAAAGGGAGACCGACGCCGTTTTGCCAGTGCAACCCCTCATCGAAAGGGGACTGCCGGAGGCTGCGGCTTCTCAAAGGTCACCCACCTGTTAATGTGCAGGTTCAATTACGGCTTCGGAGCGGCCAACGCGGATTCCCCTCTGCCATCGTTTTAGTCAATCGTGAATCGTCCATCGTGAACTGAAAGAGATGCTCTTCTCCTTTCGCGATTGCGATTCACGATTTTCTTTTTCAGAATGAAAGCACCGGGAAAATTTTAATGACAGGCGATGTCGCACGTTCGACCTAATCCGGCGGGATGTTCTCCGGGACGCGCTCGGCGTGCGGGGCGTCGGATACAAGGGGCGGAGAATTGAGTGCGAGGCGGTAAACTTCGGGCATGGAGATGACGCGACCGTTCGGGTCTGTGACGACGTGGCCGGTTTCGCCTTCGGCGATACTTGTCCCGTCCGAGAGGCGCAAAATCTCGTAGCCGAAACGGACGGAGCGTCGGCGCAATTCCGTCACGCGCGTGCGGACAAGCAGTTCGTCGTCGTAGAGCGCGGGAGCTTTGTAGCGACAGTAGCTTTCGGCGACGACGAGGAAAGCGTTGTCGTTCTCCTCCATGTCGCGATAGGCGAACCCACGCGCGCGGCAAAACTCCGTGCGTCCGATCTCGAACCAGACGAGGTAGTTCGCGTGATAAACTACACCCATCCGATCCGTCTCGGCGTAGCGCACGCGGACGGTGGCTTCGTGCCAGTCTAAAGTGACATTGTCGGCGTCGGCTTCCCTCATTTGGACAGTAAAGTCTCCTGCTTCCGAGTGCGGCGCACGAGCGGACTTGGGGCACATCGAATCACTCGGTTGAGCGGACTATAAAAGCGAAGGGTCTGAGATGTCAAAGAAGAACCCACTGCGGAGCATCATGGTTTGGTTGGTCGGCGCGTCGTTCCTGTTGGCGTGCGCGGGCGTCGGCACGGCGCAACGTGCGAAGCCTGCGGCGATCAATCCGAAAACCGTCGCCGTCCGCGAGGCGACGGCGGAAGTGTTGCGCGAGACGGGCGAAATTAGAAAACTTTCAATTCTCCGTCCCGTCCGCAGCGATGCGCAGACACGCCTTGAAATCGAAGGAATGCTTGTCAGGAATTTGAAGGAAAGCTCGACCCCCGAAGCGATGCAGGCGTCTGAGACAACGCTCAAAAAAATGGGACTCGTCCCCGCCGATTACAATCTGCGCGAGTCCATTCTTAAACTATTAGTCGAGCAGGTCGCGGGGTATTACGATGCGAAGACGCAGCAGTTTCACCTCGCCGACTGGATTGACCTCGACGGACAGAAGCCGGTCATGGCTCACGAATTGACGCACGCGCTACAGGATCAGCACTTCAATCTGCGCCGCTTCGACAAATGGCCCAAACACGACTCGGACGCAGAGTTGGCCGCGCACGCGCTCGTCGAGGGCGACGCCACGCTGCTGATGATTCAGTACGTGACGCATAGTCCCATCCGGCAGTTCGCGATGCTGAAATCTCTGGTTGCGAGCGGCAGCGCTTCGACCGAACAGTTTGATAATGCGCCGCGCGTGCTGCGCGAGACGCTGATTTTCCCTTACACGCAGGGCATGACGTGGGTCTCGCGCATTTATAAGCGAGACGGTTGGGAAGGGGTCTCGCAGGCATACGGTGATCTGCCCAAATCCACCGAACAGATTCTCCACCCGGAAAAATATTTCGCGCACGAAGCGCCGCTCGATACCTCAGTCTGGAAAAATATCTCCACGACGCTGGGTAAGGATTGGAAGGCGGCGGACAACGACGTGAACGGCGAGTGGAGTTACTTCCTGATTCTCGACGAGTACCTGAAGTCGAAAGAGGAATCCGAAAGGGCCGCCGCAGGTTGGAACGGCGACCGCTACGTCCTCTACACCGGGCCGAATAAGGGCGACGTACTCATCACGCAGAAAACGTTCTGGGACACCGAGGCAGACGCGCTGGAATTTTTCGATGCTTACTCAAAGCGCACAGCGAGACGATACGGCGCAGAGCCGACGGAAAGCGAAGACGGGAGCGCGCGTCAGTGGACGACGAAAGAGGGAGGCGTGATGATTCGACGAAACGGCAAGAGCGTGTTCATCGTCGAGGGCGTGCCCGACAACGTCAAGGCCGAAGCTCTCATTAAGATGCTGTAAAGATTCGTTGCGATGAAAGTTGTTATCGAGCCAAGACGATGAACGACGTATCCCACGCACCAGCGAAGATTCGCCCCGCGTCGGCGCACGAGGCAGCGTTGTTGACCGAACTGGCTCTGCGCTCTAAAGCCCACCATGGATACGACGAAGAATTTATCAAAGATTGCCGCGCGGAACTCACCCTGACGCACGCTTACATCTTTAAGCACCGCGTCCGTGTGGCCGAGACGCAGGATGGCGCTGTCGTCGGCTTTTACACTCTGCTCGAAAACGACGATCTTCTCTGGCTGGATCATCTGTACGTCGAGCCGGAGATGATTGGCCGCGGTTACGGTAAGCTGCTCTGGCGGCACGCGGTCGAAGAGGCCAAAGCGTCGGGCCACCGCTCTTTGAGAATCGAGAGCGACCCGCACGCCGAAAAGTTCTACCTCGCGATGGGAGCGCAACGGATTGGCGAACGCGCTTCAAGTGTGCGCGCCGGACGACTCTTACCGTTGATGCATTGCTCGCTCGATTAATCACGTCGCTCCCGCTCGTCTCTTCATTGCGACAAGCTTTCGGCGCTCTCATTTCAAGTCATCTGACGCGCACGCCAAGTCAACCTGCCGGAATGCGTCCGTTGTTTTAGCGCACCCTCCTGTGCTATTTTCACTCAACATTAAGCTTTAAGATTCCGACGTGAAAAGTGCTGCCGACACGCGCGCCGCGACGTGCGAGCGGGGGCCGGTGTGGAACGAGGATGAAGTCCGAAGCATCTCCGACATCTGCGGGAAAGGGCACGCGCCTCCGCAAACTTAACGCCGAGCTACGTGCGCTCGAAGACGAATTGCGTCTGGGCGGCGGCGCGGACAAAATCGAACGGCAGCACAGTCAGGGAAAACTCACGGCGCGCGAGCGCATCGAGTTGCTGCTCGATCCCGGCTCATACGCGCAGGAGATCGGCCTCCTCGTCGCCTACGATGAATACAAGGGTGGTGCTCCGTCCGCAGGCGTCGTGACGACGGTGGGCCGCGTCGCGGGCCGCGAGGCTGTGATCGTCGCTAACGATGCGACGGTCAAGGCAGGCTCTTGGTGGCCGGAGACGATTAAGAAAATTTTGCGTGCGCAGGAGATCGCGATGCGCTCGCGCGTGCCCATCATCTACCTCGTTGACTCGGCGGGCGTCAACTTGCCTTATCAGGGCGGTGTCTTTCCCGGACAGTACGGTGCGGCGCGCATCTTCTATTACAACTCGATCATGCGGCGCTATCTGCGCGTCCCGCAGATTTCGGCGGTGATGGGGCCGTGCGTCGCGGGCGGTGCGTACCTGCCCGCGCTCTCGGACATCATCGTGATGGTCGAGAAGACTTCCTTCATGGGACTCGGCGGCGCGAATCTCGTCAAGGGCGCAACGGGCCAGACGATTGATAACGAAACGCTCGGCGGCGCGCGCGCGCACACCGAACTCTCCGGCGTCGCGCACTACCGCGTCGAATCCGACGAGGCGTGCATCGAGAAGATCAGGGAAGTCATCTCGGAGCTTCCCATGAACCCGAAAGCGCCCGCCTCGATTGTCGAGAGCAGGGAAGCCGCGCGCGCGGCTGAAGACCTCTACGCGCTCGTTCCCGAAGATCATCGCCAGCCTTACAATGCGCGCGAAGTCCTGAACTGCTTACTCGACGAAGGCCACCTCGACGAGTTCCAAGCCGACTACGCGAAGGAGATGGTCACGGGCCACGCGCGCATTCGTGGCATACAGGTCGGCATCGTCGCCAACAACCGCGGGTTGATTCGCTCGCCCGCAGGCGGCGCGCCGAAGTTTGGCGGCATCATCTACACCGACTCGGCGGAGAAGGTGGCCTACTTCATAGACCTCTGCAATCGCCAGAGGACGCCGCTCGTCTTCGTGCAGGACGTGTCGGGTTTCATGGTCGGCGCTGAGGCGGAACATTCCGGCATCATCCGTGCCGGTGCGCGCTTCGTCGAGGCGATGGCGACGGCGACCGTTCCAAAGATCGTCTTGACCATCAATCACGCTTCCGGCGCGGGCTACTACGCCATGGCGGGGCAGGGCTTCGACCCCGACTTTATCCTGAGTTGGCCGACGGGACGGATGGGCGTGATGGAGGGCGACTCGGCGGTGGGGGCACTGTTCGGGACGCAACTCGACAAGCTCAAAAAAGAGGGACGCGAGCCTGACGAAAAGTTGAAGACGGAGATGGCGCGCGTGCGTGAAGATTACGACCAGCAACTCGACGCGAAGTATGCCGCGGCGCGCGGCTTCGTGGACGCGGTCATCGCGCCGGAGGCGACGCGCGACGCGCTCGAATTGGCTTTGCGCGTCAGCCTCAATTTCGACGGGCCTCACCTCGGCCATTTCGTGCTGCCGCCCTCGCTTGCCTGAGCACAATTACCTCTCGCCATTTCACGCGCCGTGCGTCCGAAAGCAAAGATTTTTAGTGCAAATATAGCCGCTGTTGTGCGACACTACGGCCAACCCCTTTGAGTTTCAGTCGGTGGCCCTTATATGCCTGACGGCGGAGCCGGATTTGTTCGGGCGGCGCGCCTGAAAGCGAAAGTCCTTGAGCGGTCGTCAATCAACTCACTGACGCGCACCAGTCTTCGGCGAAACGCGCGCAGCTACAACAGGAGGAAACACCAGTGAGCAAGAGCAAGAGTGTCAGATACGGCGTTCTTATTTTATTCATGGTCTTCAGTTCAATCGCCCTCGTCACCGCCGACCTCGGCGTGCTTGCGCAAAACACCAACAGCAACACGACCGGCGACACGATGCAGAACGACAATATGAGCAACGGCAACATGAACATGGGTCGTCGCCGCAGTCGCGGTCGTCGCGGCACGCGTAGCAACGCCAACGCCAACGCGAACACGTCCGGCGACATGCCCGCCAACGCGAACATGTCTCAGGAAAACACCGGCATGACGCAAGACAATACGAACATGTCGCAGGACAACGCGAACATGTCGGGCGCGTCGGACAATACGAATATGAGCACGGGTCGGCGCGGTCGCCGCCGGGGTCGTCGCGGCGCGAGCAGCAGCAGCAGTAGCAGCAGCGCGGACGCTTCGATGTCGAGCGGCGGGCAGACGGACACCGGCGCTGGCAACATGAGCGGCGAGCAGACAGACTTGTCCGGCACATACACCGGCACGATTAACATGTCGGGCGGGCACGAGATGTCCGGCCCTGCGACCATAACCATCAGCGGCAACCAGCTTACGCTGGAGAGCGGTGGAATGACGCACACGGGCCGCATCACAGCCGTCACCACGCGCGGTTACACCGGCGTCACGATGTACTTCCCGGACGTTAGCGATACGACCGCCAACCCGCCGTCGCCCCTCGGCGTCTCCGCCCGCGCGCGTCACACCGGCGACCGCCTGACGCT
>JBAVPI010000104.1:0-2708 GCA_049692915.1 Pyrinomonadaceae bacterium | reverse complement strand
CGCGCGAGATCAAGGCAGAACTGCCTGTGTGCGCGCGTCGCCGCGACGGAATTGTCGAAGTAGTTCGTGTGCGGATACCAACGCTCGCGCCAGCCGCGAAAGTCCACCCACGCCTGCGAGTACTGGTGCGTGAAGAGCGGCCCGCCGTTGAGGAAAGTGTAATTGGCGTAAGTGATTCGCCGCCGCTCCCATGCGAGCCACGCGCGCGGCGTGATGGGATGTGTGGGCGAACCGACGGCGAGCAGTTGGAGAACGAGGTGCTCGCTGTAGTTGTCCCATCGCGACTTGAGAAATCCCGTCTCCGGCCTCCACCCGTGCGAGAGCAGCGTCGGGTGTCCGGCGAGCATCCACTGAAAATCAACGCGTTCGTAAATTTTCGTGGCGAGCCGCCTTATCTCTCGGTCGTCGCTGAAACACGCGCGCGCCGTCAGAGCGCCGGCCAGCAGGAGCGCCGTGTCTATTGATGAATATTCGCTGTTCCAACGCCGCGCGCCCGTCCGCGCATCCATCCAGTGTAAGAACCATCCATGCTCCTGCGACGCGCGCTCTGCAAAAAAACGGAGCGTGGTGATGACGCGCCCGCGCGCTTCGTCGCGCGTAACCCAGCCGCGCCCAGTCGCGATGCACAGTGCCGTCAGGCCAAAACCCGTGGCGGCGCTGCTCGCGATGTCATGGCTGGGATGAGCGGCGTCGTGCGCTTCGCCATTTGTCCGCGCGCGGTCACGCACCAGCCCCGTGTGCGGGTCGGCCTGTTCGAGAAAAAAGAGGAAGGCGCGATGCTCTAGGTCTTCGAGCAGCGCAACGTCGGCGCGCGTCAGGCGACGGAGTTGATTCGACTGTGAAACGTTGGATGGTCGCGCACGGATTAAGGCTGGCGCGTTCGTGAGCAGCGTCAACGCCAGTAACACACATGCGACGGCGCGACCCGCGACGTGCGCTCTGAGTCGGGAGTGGATGTGCGTCGGGCGCGACATTAATTACTTCTCGACGACTTCAAAATCCGCTTCGAGCAGGTCGGTCGAGTTGGGGCCGACGAAGACTTTGAACGCGCCCGGTTCGACGATGAAGCGCATGTCGCGATTATAGAAGCCGAGTTGCTCCGGAGCGAGCGTGAACGAAACGCGCCGCTTCTCGCCGGGCCGCAGGGTGATTCGCGAGAAACCTTTTAACTCTTTGACGGGACGCGTGACGCTCGATGCCATGTCGCGTATGTAAAGCTGTACGACCTCGTCGCCCGTGCGCCGTCCCGTGTTCTCGATCTCGACGCTCGCCGTCAGTCGCGCGTTCGATGCGATGCGGCGCGAACTCAATTCCAAACCGGCGAAGCGAAACTTCGTATAGCTGAGGCCGTAACCGAACGGGTAGAGCGGCGTCCAAGGCACGTCCAGATATTTTGAAGAATACTTGTTGTTCGCGTCGGGCGGCCTGCCCGTGTTCATCTGATTATAAAAGAGCGGCTCCTGCCCGACCGCGCGCGGGAACGTGACGGGGAGTTTACCGCCCGGATTAACGTCGCCAAAGAGCACATCGGCGACGGCATTTCCGCCCTGTGTGCCCGCGTACCACGTCTCAAGAATGGCCGGCGAGTTTTCCGCAAGCCAGTTGATCGTGAGCGGTCGTCCGTTCATCAGAACAACGACGTAGGGCTTTCCCGTTTCATGTATGGCTTTGACCAACTCCAACTGTCTGCCCGGCAAATCGAGCGAACTGCGCGAGGACGCTTCGCCGCTCATGTCTGCGGTCTCGCCGACGACGATGATCGTCGCCTCCGCATCACGCGCGGCGCGGACGGCTTCGGCAAAGCCCTCGGTCGAATCGCAGTTCAGCGCGCAGCCTTTCGTGAAATTGATTTTCGTCCCCGCAGGTAGTTTCGCGCGCAGGCCCGCGAGCACAGTCACGGCATCTTCCTTGCGCCCGTCACCAGACCATGAGCCGAGCATGTTCAATTCGTCGTCTGCGAGCGAGCCGACAACGGCGATGGACTTCAAATCTTTACCGAGCGGCAGCGTCTCGCGGTCGTTTTTTAAGAGCACCATCGAGCGTGCGGCGACTTCGCGTGCGGCGCGCAGATGTTCGGGATTCGAGAGCATCGTGCGCTCGCGCGACTCGTCGGCGTAAGGATGCTCGAAGAGGCCGAGACGGAACTTGACGCGAAGAATGCGGCGCACGGCTTCGTCGAGCGTGCGGGGCGAGAGTCGGCGCGCACCGAGAAGGGCCGCGCCGTGTTTGTTGTAGAGGCGGCTGACCATCTCCATGTCCACGCCCGCGTCGAGCGATTGGCGTGCGGCGTCCTCTTCACCTGCGGCGACGCCGTGATTGATGATTTCTTTAACCGATTCATAGTCGCTGACGACAAAGCCGTCGAACTTCCATTCGCCGCGCAGCACCTTCGTCAGGGTAAACGGGTTGGCCGAAGCGGGCACGCCGTTGAGGTCGTTAAAGGCGCTCATGAAAGTGCCGACGCCCGCGTCGAGCGCCGCCTTGAAGGGCGGAAAATAAATCTCGCGCAGACGCCACTCGGACATGTCCGTCGTGTTGTAGTCGCGTCCGGCTTCCGCCGCGCCGTAGGCGACCCAGTGCTTCGCACATGCGACGACGCGATCCTGCGCCGAATAGTCCGCGCCCTGAAAGCCGCGCACGCGCGCACGCGCGAGCACGGAGCCGAGGTATGAATCTTCGCCCGATCCTTCGGCGATGCGGCCCCAGCG
>JBAVPI010000103.1:0-2366 GCA_049692915.1 Pyrinomonadaceae bacterium | reverse complement strand
AGGTAGGTCGGGAAAAAGATGGCGGTCAGGATGCGCCCGATGAGCCACGCGAAGAAGACGCCCGTCGCGCCGCCGATGGCCGAGAGCGTGACGGCTTCGACGAGAAACTGCTTGAGCACGTCCGTGCGTCGCGCTCCGAGCGCCTTGCGAATGCCGATCTCTTTCGTCCGCTCCGTCACGGAGACCAGCATGATGTTCATAATCACGATGCCGCCGACGACGAGCGCGATGGCGGGAACGAAGACGGCGACGACGAAGATCGAGCCGAAGATGCGGTCGCGCAGTCCGGTGATGGCGTCGGGCGTGAGGATGCCGAAGTTATCCTTCTCGTTGGCGGGGATGCGTCGGCGCGTGCGCATCAGTTGGCGCGCTTCTTCGACGGCGTCGTCGAACAACTTGTCGGACTTCGAGGTCGCGATGAAGTAGAGCGAGCGGTTGCGCGTCAGCCCGCCGAAGTTGTTCGCGTAAGTCTTGAGAGGGATGGTGACGAAATTGTCCTGCGGGATGCCGAGCACCGTGCCCTTCACGACCGCCACGCCGATGACGCGATAGGGCAGCCCCGCGATGTAAATCTCATCACCCACTGGATTCGTCGTGGGGAAGAGTTTCGTCGCCACGTCCGCGCCGAGAAAGACGACGCGCGAGGCCGTCTCGTTCTCGGTCTCGGTGAAGAAGCGCCCGTCGGCGATGTCCAAGTTTTTGATGTCGGCGACGTTCGCCGTCACGCCGTCCACCGCCACGTCTTCGAGTATCTCCGACCCGTGCTTGAGTTGCGAGGATGACGGACGCCCGCCCGCGCCGAGCTTGTCTATGAGGACGGCGTGCGAGCGCAGGTACTCGAAATCGTCCATCGTCAAATCTTTATTGCGTCGCGTGGCGGCGGCGATGGTGTCGGTGTCCTTGAAGTCCTCGAAGATGTTGAAGCGTTGCACCGTGAAAGACTTCGCGCCGATGCCTGCGATCTTCTCGTCCACGTAGCGGTTGAAGCCCTGTATCAGCGAGACGACGACCACCACCGACATGACGCCGATAATCATGCCGAGCAGCGTCAGCGCCGAGCGCAAGCGATGCACCCAGATGGCGGCGAGCGCGAGTTTGAGAGTTTCGATGAATTTCATGGACGGGTCTATTACGGCACAGAAGAGAATTTAGTTGCAAGTGCGACGGCTTAAGTTGCAGCCGACAGAGGGACGGGGCGGCAGCAGATACATGAGAATTTACACGGATGGACAGGATGGACAGGATGAAAGGCAAATAATGAATGCGAAGTGATGGGTGCTGAGTTGAAGCCCGAAGCCTCTTTTTCATTCATCATTTCATCACTTCTTCTCTTAATCCTGTCCATCCTGTCCATCCCTGTTAATTCATGCCTTTCACTCGTAGCGCAGCGCCTCAATCGGGTCGAGTCGCGCGGCCTTCCAAGCGGGCCAGAGTCCGAAGACGATGCCGACCGAGGCCGAGATGCCGATGCCGGTGAAGATCGCCCACAGGGGGACGAAGGCGGGAAGCGGCGAGTATTTGTTCATCAGTAAACTGGCGACTTCGCCGACGAAAAGACCGCCGACGCCGCCCAGAGCCGTCAGCACAACGGCCTCGATCAGAAACTGCCAGAGGATGTTGGCGCGCGTCGCGCCGACGGCCTTGCGAATGCCGATCTCTTTCGTCCGCTCCGTCACCGACACGAGCATGATGTTCATCACGCCGATGCCGCCGATCATCAAGGCGACGAATGAGATGGCCGTCAGCACGAGCCACGTCGCGCCGGTTAGCTGGTTATAGAAGTCTAAGAGCGAGTCCTGCGACGAGATGCCGAAGTTGTTGGGCGCGTGCGCGGGCACCTGTCGTCGGCGTCGGAGGATGTCGGTCATTTCGTCAATCGCGGGCTGGACGAAGGCGCGCGATTTGGGACGAACGATGACGAAGAAGATGACTTCGGGCGGCTCGATGTCGCGCCAGTATTTGTCGAAGCTCGTGAGCGGGATGAAGATGGAGTTGTCGCGCGACTGGCCGAAGAAGTTTCCCAGAGTCTCCATCACGCCGACGACGCGGTAGGGCGTGCCGCCGATTTTCACCTCCTTATCAATCGGGTCTTCAAACGGAAAGAGCGCGCGCACCACATCCTGCGCGAGCACGCAGACGTTTGAACGCTCCGACAAATCGGCATCGGTGATGAAGCGCCCGCGCCCGACGTACTGCGAGAGCGTGAACTCGTAAGAGGGCGTGACGCCGAACAACAGCGGCGAATCGCTCTGCTTGTCGGCGTAGCGCACGCTGACGGCGATCTTCCGCCGGATGGGCGCGATGCTCTCGATTGAAGCCGACTCGCGTCGAATCGCTTCGGCGTCCGAGGTGTCCAAATCTTTGCG
>JBAVPI010000102.1:0-2845 GCA_049692915.1 Pyrinomonadaceae bacterium | reverse complement strand
GTCGTCAACGCCGCTGCCCTCGACGCCGACGGATTCGAGATAGCCGCGCCGGTCTTCGGGCGAGAGCGCGACGAGTTCGGCTTCAATCTGCGCGCAGATAACGACGCACTCCGCCTCTTCCGCCGATGCGATTTCGCGCACCGCCGCGACGTGCGCGTTCGACGCGGGGTCGGCGAGTGTCGCCTCGTCCACGTTGGCGGCATAGATGGTCGGCTTCATCGTCAACAGGAAAAGATTGCGCGCCACACCTCGCTCCGTCTCGTCGAGCGGGACGGTGCGCGCGGGCTTGCCGTCGGCGAGCGCCACGAGCAGCTTGTCTATCACTTCGATTTCGGCGCGCGCCGTTTTGTCGCCGCTCTTGGCGGTCTTCTGCGCGCGGTCGCGCCGTCGCTCGACGCTCGCGAGGTCGGCGAGCGCGAGTTCAATCTGAATCGTCTCGATGTCGCGACGCGGGTCAACCGAGCCTTCGACGTGGATGATATTTTCATCCTCGAAGCAGCGCACGACCTGAATCACGGCGTCGGTTTCGCGGATGTTGGCGAGGAATTGATTGCCGAGTCCCTCGCCTTTGGACGCGCCGCGCACGAGGCCCGCGATGTCGAGAAACTCGACCGTGGCGGGGATGATGGTCTGCGTTTTGACGAGTTTCGCCAGCGGCTCAAGCCGCTCGTCCGGCACGGGAACGACGCCGACGTTCGGCTCAATCGTCGCGAAAGGATAGTTGGCGGCGAGCGCCGACGCTTGCGCTGTGAGCGCGTTAAAGAGCGTGGACTTGCCGACGTTCGGCAGCCCGACGATACCTGCACGGAGCATAAATCGGAACCTCGAAAGAATGAGATCAGCGCACGGACGAAGAGAACTGCGCCCGGCGAACCTGCCATCTAAGCATCCTGCCTCAGCACTTGTCCAGCCGTCCCAAAGTCGTTGACGACTTTGCCACGGCGGGTCTGCCTTCGCGTATAATCGCGGCGGCTTTGAATACGAATCACTGACCGGCGCGACATCGCCCAAGCGGCGCGCGCCCTTCTCGACCCGCTTTCATCTTATGCCTTTCGCCCTCTTGCTGGCGCTCATCGCAATTGCGAGCGCGACGCTTTTAACTTACCTCTACGACCGCGACGCATCTTTCCCGGCGCGACTTTGCGCGGGCACGTGCACGGGGTTCGCCGCGCTCGGACTCGTCGGCTTCATCGTCGCTTCGATGCTCGGACTGAACGCCGCTTCGTTGCTCGTCACGGGCACGCTCATCGCCGCTCCGTTGCTCATGCTCGGTCGCAGAGAGTGGCGCGCGCGCGTCGGCGCTGACATCGCGGAGTTGCTGCGTGTCGTGCGCCTCTCCGTTGTGCGGCCCGGCAAGGGAGAGACGGGGACGCTCATTTTTTATCTCGTCGCGGCGCTCCTGTTCTGGTTCGTCTTCGGCGGTGCGATGTACGAGAACCCTGCGGGCGTCTTTACCGGCGTTGACAACAACATCGGCGATCTGCCCTTTCACCTCTCCATCATCACGGGCTTCGCGCACGGCGCAAACTTCCCGCCGCAGGACACGGAGTTCGCGGGCGTGCGCCTGACATACCCGTTCATCATAGATTTCTTGGCGGCGATGTTCGTCCGCGCGGGCGCGTCTTTGCAGGGCGCACTGTTCTGGCAGAACTTCGTCCTTGCGCTCTCGCTCGTCGGACTGCTTCATCGTTGGGCCTTGAAGTTGACGGATGATCGCGCGGCGGCGCTCATCACGCCCGCGCTCGTGCTGTTGAGCGGCGGCTTCGGCTGGACGGAACTCTTCGCCGACGCACAGCGCGCAGGGCGCGGCGTCTTCGAGTTGCTCGGCCAACTCCCGCACGACTACACGATCATGGGTCACATCAATTATCGCTGGGGCAATGCGGTGACGACGCTGCTCATTCCGCAGCGTGGACTTCTGCTCGGCATCCCGCTCGCGCTCGTCGTCTGGACTTTGTGGTGGGACGGAGCAGGAGACGAGCGACGATTGACGGGTGACGGGGAAGAGACGCATCCGAATGAAGGGAGCGTCGAAGAGTTAACGAAGGTCAGGAAGAAGCGGCGGGCGGGCAAGTTGAAGTTGAGAGGTGGAGACGAGGCGGAGAAGCGTTCGATTTCTAAGGCGGAGAAGCGTCATGTCACAAAGTCTGCACACCTCGATGCTCCAAGCCCGTCCACCGTCTCTCGTCCAATGTCCGCACTTCTGCGTCCCCCGTCCGCTGTTGTTCAGATGCTTGCGGCGGGCATCGTCGCGGGGATGCTGCCGCTCGTGCACGCGCATAGTTTCGTCGTGATGATGTTGATGGGCGGATGTCTGGCTCTAATCTTCGCGGACTGGAAGGGGGCGAACAGTGGTTCATCAGCCGGAGGCTTCGCGTGGTCGAAGCTGTTCGCGAGTTCGCGCCCGTGGGTCGCGTTCTTCGTGGCGGCGTGCCTGGTCGCTGTGCCGCAGATGCTCTGGGCGATGAACGGGAGCGCGGTGCATGCGGGGCAATTCTTCGGGCGGGAGTTCGGCTGGGATCACGGCACGGCAAACGTCTTCTGGTTCTGGTTGAAGAACACGGGGCTGTTCATCCCCCTGCTCGCGGCGGCGTTGTTGTGGCGCGGGCGCGCTTCGATAGTGCCGCGACGGTTGCTCCTGTTTTACTTGCCGTTCGTGCTCTGCTTCGTCATCCCGAACCTGTTCAAGCTCTCGCCGTGGGTGTGGGACAATATCAAGGTGCTCTTTTACTGGTGGGTGGCGTCCGCGCCGCTCGTCGCGTTATTGCTCGCGCGACTGTGGCGCGGAGGGAAAGCATGGCGCGCGTGCGGGGTTGCGGCGCTGCTGGTGTTGACGCTCGCCGGT
>JBAVPI010000101.1:0-2109 GCA_049692915.1 Pyrinomonadaceae bacterium | reverse complement strand
TCGATGACGTTGCGAAGTTCGCGGATGTTGCCGGGATAGTTGTAACTGAGGAGCATCGCTTCGGCCTGCGGCGTCACGCCCTGCACACGCCGGTTGAGTTTCGCGTTGAAGTGCCCTATGAAATGCTCGACGAGAGGCGGGATGTCTTCGCGCCTTTCTCTGAGCGGTGGAAGGTGGAGCGGCATCACACTCAAGCGATAATATAAGTCTTCGCGAAAACGCCCGGCGCGCACTTCTTCTTTGAGGTTCTTGTTCGTCGCCGCGACGAGGCGCACGTCCGTCTCGCGCTCTTGCGTGCCGCCGACGCGACGAAACTTCTTCTCCTCTAAAACATGCAAGACTTTGGCTTGAATCGAAGGCTCCATCTCGGCGATTTCATCGAAGAAGAGCGTCCCTTCGTGCGTTAACTCGAAGAGGCCGGGCTTGGCGGCGACCGCTCCGGTGAAGGCTCCCCGCTCGTGGCCGAAGAGTTCGGATTCCAGCAGTTCGCGCGTGAGTCCGGCGCAGTTGACGATGACGAAAGGCTTCGCGGCGCGGCCCGACAGGTGATGTATGAGGTGTGCGACGACGCCTTTGCCTGTGCCCGTCTCGCCGTGGAGGAGCACGGTGGTGTCGGTCGGCGCGATGCGTTCGAGCGCGGCGTGGAGGCGCAACATGTTGGCGGCGCGACCTTGAAAATATTCCGCGACGAGACGGTCGCGCCGCAAACCCATCAGCAGACGCTCGCGTCGCGTCGAAATCTCTTGCAGGGTTTTGGAGACGAGCAGGAGGAAAGCTTCGGGGTCGAACGGTTTGGTGAGAAAGTTTTCCGCGCCGTTCTTGAGCGCGAGAATGGCGGTTTCAATCGTGCCGTGCGCCGTCAGCACGATGATCGGCAGCGCATCGTCAATCGCCTTGATGCGGGGCAGAAGGTCGAGGCCGTCGGCGTCGGGGAGTCGCAAATCGAGCAGCACGAGATGAGGAGCGGTGGCGGTGATGACCGACAAACCCTGCTCGCCCGTCTCCGCTTCAAGCACGCCGTAGCCCTCGCCTTCGAGTAAATTGCGCACGCCGAAGCGAATTGAAGCCTGATCGTCAATGATGAGTATTTTGTTTTTACTTTGCATCCGCTGTTGAAGGTCGAAGATTTAACTCAAGCGGCAGATTGATGACGAACTGCGTGCCTTCGCCCAAGTTGGAGCGAGCGGTGATGCTCCCGCCGTGATCGTGAATCGCCTTGCGCACGATGGCGAGTCCCAGTCCTGTGCCGGTGGTGCGCGTCGTGTAGAACGGCTCGAAGATTTTCTGAAGCTCGCCGGGCGCGATGCCGTTGCCTGTGTCGCTTAGCTCGATGCGGATGCCCGCGTGATTGATACTTCCCCCCTCGTTGCCGCGCTCGCCGTCTGTCGAGACGCGGACGGCGACACGCCCGCCCGCCGTTGTGTGCTGCAAGGCGTTATCGAGCAGGTTGGCAAAGACGCCGTGCATCTTGCGTGAATCGAGCCGGACGCCGGGCAGGTTCGCGGGACAGTTGATCTCAAGTTCGACGCCCTTCTCGGCAAATTGAGCGCGGCGCTCGCCGAGCGCTTCGTCGAGCACGTGGCGCACCGATGCCGGGTTGCTCTCGATCCGGTTCGGGCGGCTGTGTTCCAGCAGTTGTTCCATTAAGTGATTGAGATGCGCGGCCTCTTTGACGACCACTTCGATAAAAGGCCGCACGGCTTCTTTATCTTCCAAACGCCGTGCCATCGCGCTCAGGGTCGTCGTGATGCCGCACAAGGGGTTTCGCACTTCATGTGCGACGCCCGCCACCAGTTCGCCGACGACCGCGAGTTGCTCCGAGATTTTCAGTTGCTCGGAGAGGCGCTTCTGTTCGGCGACGTTGCGTACGATGCCGAGATGATAGACCTCACCGCTCGCTTTGTCAGTCACGACGCGTGCGCTCAAGCGCGCGGGCAACGCTTCGCCCGACCTCCGGCGCAGTTCGCATTCCGCATCGAGCACCTGACCCTCCGCGCTCAACTCGGCGAGGATGCGGCGTCCCGCAGCAGCGTCGGCGAAGATGTCTGCGACGAGGTGCGCGTGCGTTAACTCTTCGGCGTCCGCGTAGCCGAGCATCGTCCAGAGCGC
>JBAVPI010000100.1:0-11262 GCA_049692915.1 Pyrinomonadaceae bacterium | reverse complement strand
ACTCTACACGGTTTACACTCCGCCGGAGCACCCCGAAGGCACGCTCCACCGCACGAAACAGGAGGCGGAAGAGTACGAGCGCGAGCACCACGACCACTGAACAATCACGGCGCGTTGATTTTCCGACGCGATTTCGGACGCGACTCCGGCGGGGCGGAGCACGCGCAGGCTCAACGCGTCGCGCCGCTTCACGAGTCGCCCGCGAAGATTCGCTTTCGTCACGTCTTGAGGGGTTGAGCCTTGACACCCTCAACTCACGATACGCCCCCGCGCGTGATGAATGACGAACTCAAGGTCGCTCGGCGCGAGCGCGTACTTATCGCAGTCCGCCACGGCGACCCACGCCAACGCCTCGTGCTCGATGGGGACAGGCTCGCCCGCGATGCTCGCTTCGACGAAGTGTATCTCGAAGGGCGAGCCTCGGTCGTGCGAAGTAAAGAGCGTCGCGCCCGAAGCCGTGAGTTCCACGCCCAACTCCTCGCGCAGTTCGCGCCGCAGGGCATCAGCGAGCGTCTCATCACCGTCGAGTTTTCCGCCGGGAAACTCCCACAGCCCGCCGTGGCGTTTGCCGCGCGGCCTCCTGCATAACAGCACGCGCCCTCCGCGCTCGATAACCGCCGCCGCGACTAAAATTTTTTCCATACGGGACGCGTGCGAATTCTTTAGCGAACCGCGTTGATGAAGTCCGAGAGCAGGCCGTAGGCCGTGCTCCGTAAGTCCGGGCCGCGGGCGATGAGCGTCAAGCCGGGCAGCACGTCCAACTCGAACTGAATCGCGAGCGAAGTGCCTTCGAGTTTCGCGAACGAATCCGTGGGCGCGAGTTGTTCGGGACGGACAAAGGCGGCGAGGCGTCCGTCTGTCGTGCGTTCGGCCCTCGCGATGAGTCTGTAGGGTCGCCCTTCGGCGCGCGCCTCGCACACGGCGCGAGCGTCGAGATGCCGGATTCCTTCGCGCCGCACTTCGTCGAGTTTGAGCGGCGTATTCATCAGCACGTTGGCGATGGCGCAAACCTTAACGGCGGAGTCCCACCCGTCAACGTCGTAACCCGGATCGGTCTCCGTGACGCCTAAACTCCGCGCACGCCGCACGCCGTCGTCGAACGTGCCGCCGCGTTCGATCTCTTCGAGGATGACGTTGGTCGTGGAATTAAGCAGGCCGCTGAAGGAGCGGAGTTCGGCGGCGGGCAGATTCTCTCGGAAGAGCGAGAAGACGGGCAGGCAGTCCGCGACCGTCGCCTCGAACATGAAGCGGCGACGGTGCGCGCGGGCCAGTTCCGTCAACTCGCGATAGGCGTGGACGATTGTCCCCTTGTTGGCCGTAATCGCATGCGCGCCCATCTCAAGCGCGGCGCGCACGTGCGAGACGGCAGGCTCGCCCGTCTCAGGCTGAAGCGAAGTAGTCTCGAAGAGCACGTCGGCGCGCGCCGCCGCGAGCCACTCGGAGACGTTCGACGGCGGCGGCAAGATGGCCGACGCAACCTCGCCGGAGAGAAGCTCCGCGATGTCGAAGCCTTCCGCAGAGGCGAGCCAATTCATGCGCCGCGTCGCGACGCCGGTGATGCGCCACTCGATGCCGTAACGCTCGCGCATCGCGTCGCGCTTCTCGACGAGCAACGCGGCCAGAGCGCGGCCCACGTTTCCGAAACCCAACAGGCAGAGGTTATATCGTTTCATCTGATGGAAGATAACAGCGGCGACGAATGAAGCTCTCTTCGCGTGGGAAGCGGCGCGGAAGAACGATCACCAACGAGAGACACACGAGGCACAGTGATAAGCCAAGTCGTGTCCCCCTTGTCTGTGATGGTCAAGCGCGCCGCTTCGAGTCTTCAGCGGTTGACCGACTGCATGCCCGGTTCCGGGTAACGCGAACCGGCGGCTGCTCCGGGCTGTGCCAACTCTTCGATACGCTCCATCTCGTCGGGCGCAATCTCGACTTCCAACGCGCCGACGTTCTCCTCCAGATACTTTCGACGTTTCGTGCCGGGGATGGGCACGACATCCTTGCCCTTCGCGAGCACCCACGCGAGGGCGAGTTGCGCGGGCGTGCAACCTTTGCGCGCGGCGATCTCTTTGATGCGCTCGACGAGATCGAGATTGGTCTGAAAGTTCTCCGGCTTGAAGCGGGGGAACTGACGCCGACGGTCGTCGGCGGGCAAGTCCGCGGGACTCTTGAATTGTCCCGTCAGGAAGCCGCGACCGAGCGGGCTGTAAGCGACGAAGCCGATCCCCAGTTCGCGACAGACGGGCAAAATCTTTTCCTCGATTTCGCGCGACCACAGAGAGTATTCCGTCTGGAGCGCCGTAATCCGATGGACGGCGTGCGCGCGTCGAATCGTCTCCGGCGCGGCTTCCGAGAGGCCGAGGTGGAGCACCTTGCCCGCCTCGACGAGCCGCGACATCGCGCCGACCGTATCTTCAATCGGCACTTGCGGGTCAACGCGGTGCTGGTAGTAAAGATCAATCACGTCCACGCCGAGCCGCCGCAAAGAGGCGTCGCAAGCCTCGCGCACGTATTCGGGCCGCCCGCTGATGCCGAGGAAACTCCCGTCCGCGCCACGCACGTTGCCGAACTTCGTCGCCACGACGACTCCCGCGCGACGCCCCTTGATGGCACGCCCGACGAGTTCCTCGTTGATGAACGGGCCGTACATGTCCGCGGTGTCGAGAAAGTTAACGCCGAGGTCGAGCGCGCGTTGAATCGTCGCGATTGACTCGTCGTCGTTGCGCTCGCCGTAGAACTCCGACATGCCCATGCAACCCAGACCGAGGGCCGTCACCTCAAGTCCGCTTTTACCAAGTTGTCTCGTTTCCAAAGTTCAACCCTCCCTGTTTGTCGCGCGCCCCGCGCCGCCGCGAGCGTCGCTTCATTCAAAGCCTCGTTAACATCACTGCTCTGCTTTTACTCTCTCGCCCTCTTTAATCCCGGTGCTCAGAGCATACTACGGACTCGGAGATAGCCGACAGTTCTCGCGCGCGGCGTGCGCTTTTTTATCGGGCAATGCGACGCGCGCCTGTGCGATACTGTCAAATCCAAGCTGCAAAATCCGAGGGGGTGGCACGGCGACGCGCGCCACGTGAGGCGAGCGAATCCGGGTCGGGGCGACGCGGGCACGCATGGCTAACGGTCAAGAGAAATTTACAGTCATCGGACTGGGCGAGTTGATCTGGGACTTGCTGCCGGGCGGGAGACAACTCGGCGGCGCGCCGACGAACTTCGCTTACATCGCGCACCTGCTCGGCGACGACGCGGTAGTCGCGAGCCGCGTCGGGGCAGATGAGTTGGGACGCGGTGCGGCTGAACGTCTGGGGCGCATGGGCATCTCGACGCGCTATCTACAGATTGACGAAGAGCACCCGACCGGCACTGTCGGCGTGCGCATAGACGAGAGCGGAGAGCCGCACTTCGCCGTCAACAAAAATTCGGCGTGGGATTATCTGGAATGGACTCCCCGTTGGGAAGAGTTGGCGGCGCGCGCCGACGCCGTCTGTTATGGCACGCTCGGCCAGCGAAAAGAGGGGGCCGCGAGCACCATCACGCGCTTTCTCGAACACACGCGCGCCGACACCCTGCGCGTCTTCGACGTGAATCTACGCCACTCTTTCTTCACGCCGGAGATGCTCGCACGTTCGCTTCGTTTAGCGACGGTCGTCAAACTGAATGCCGTGGAACTGTCGCAAGCCGCCGCCCTGCTGAATTTCAAAGAACGCGGCGAGCGTGCTATCGGACGGCGTTTGCTGCGTGAGTTCGGCATCGAAATGATCGCCGTCACGCACGGGGGCAAAGGGAGCGTGCTGTTAACTGAAGACCGCGCCGTCGAGCATCCCGGCATCAGCGTGCGCGTGGCCGACACCATCGGCGCGGGCGACGCTTTCACGGCGACACTCGCACACTACCGGCTGCGCCGCGCGCCGCTCGAAGTCATCAGCGTGGCGGCCAACCGCATGGGAGCTTGGGTCGCCACGCAGCACGGGGCGACGCCGGAAATTGACCCGCGCGTGTTGAAAGAGATGCCGTGCAAGTTTTATCCTGACGAAAATTTTTAATCTTTAACATCCCGACGAGTTTTTTAATCTTTAACCTGACGGGTTTATAAGTCTCCACGCAAAAGTCTCGATCACGGATATGTCACACCGCACAAACGCGCGCGACGGAGGGCGTCGCGCATATCGCTACTACGATTTGCTGATGGCGGCCTTCATCGCCGTCCTGCTCTGCTCCGACCTGATCGGCGTGGGCAAGCCGACGAGTCTGTTCGGCTACTCGTTCGGGGCGGGCGTGCTCTTCTTCCCGCTGAGCTATTTGCTCGATGACGTGCTGACGGAAGTCTATGGCTACGCGCTCGCGCGGCGCGTCGTCTGGGCGGGCTTCGGCGCGCTCATCTTCGCGTCGTTCATGAGTTGGGTGATCGTGCGTTTGCCCGCCGCCGCCGGGTGGACGCAGCAGGCGGCTTACGAAGGCATTTTCGGACAGACGCCGCGCATCGTGCTCGCCTCGCTCGTGGCCTTCTGGGCGGGCGAGTTCGTCAACTCTTTCGTGCTGGCGAAGCTGAAGATCAAAACCGGCGGGCGCTTGCTGTGGGTCAGGACAATCGGCTCGACCGTCGTCGGCGAGGGCTTCGACTCGCTCATCTTCTACCCCGTCGCTTTCCTCGGCGCGCCGGGCTGGACGACCGCCCTCGTCCTTAAAGTGTTGGCGGCAAACTACGTCATCAAGGTCGTCTGGGAAATCGTCGCCACGCCGCTCACCTACGCGGTCGTCAACTTCCTCAAGCGCGCCGAAGGCGAAGATTATTTCGACCGGCAGACCGACTTCAACCCGTTCACGCTCGAAACGTGACGCCGTCCGACGGCGCGTGTTCGAGTGACGACGGCAGAGCGTCGTTATTCCGTCTCACTTCGCTTGCGCCCCGCCCCGCCGTCCTTCATCGAAATCGTTTTGACGTTGACGAATTCTCGTATGCCTTGCGCGCTCAACTCGCGCCCGTAGCCCGACTCTTTGATGCCGCCGAAGGGCAGGCGCGGGTCTGAAGCGACCATCGCATTGACGAAGACCGAGCCGGCCTCGATCTCTTCGACGAATCTATTTTTCTCTTCCTCATCGTTCGTCCACACGCTCGACGCGAGACCGTACACGGTGTCGTTGGCGAGATGAATGGCTTCGTCCACATCGCGCGCGCGGAAGAGGGCGGCGACGGGGCCGAACATCTCTTCACGGTATGCGGGCGCGTGCGTGGGAATATCCGCGAGCACCGTCGGCGCGTAGAAGTTGCCCGGCAGGTCGAGGCGTGACCCGCCCGTCAGAACGCGTGCGCCCGACTCGATTGATTTCTGCACCTGAGCATCCAAGTCCGAGACGATGTCGGCGGTGGCGAGCGGGCCGATCTCCGTCGCCTCGTCCAAAGGGTCGCCGACGCGCAGAGCCTTCATCCCCGCGACGAAGCGGCGCGCGAACTCTTCGTAAACGTTCGTGTGGACGATGAAGCGTTTGGCGGCGATGCACGACTGGCCGTTATTGATCGTGCGCGCTTTGACGGCGACACGCGCGGCCTCGTCCACATCGGCGCTCGGCATGACGATGAAGGGATCGCTGCCGCCAAGTTCAAGCACCGTCTTTTTGATGTGCGCTCCGGCCCTCGACGCGACGCTCGCGCCCGCCGGTGTGCTCCCCGTCAGCGTCACCGCCGCGACGCGCGCGTCTTCAACCACACGCCCCACCATGTCCGAGCCGATGAGCAACGTCTGAAAAACCCCTTCGGCGAATCCGGCCCGACGGAAAACGTCTTCGATGGCGAGCGCGCACTGCGGCACGTTCGAGGCGTGTTTGAGAAGTCCGACGTTGCCCGCCATCAGCGTCGGCGCAGCGAAGCGGAAGACCTGCCAGAACGGAAAGTTCCAAGGCATCACGGCGAGGACGGGGCCGAGCGGCTGATATTTGACGTAACTGCGCGCGGCGTCCGTCGCGATCTCTTCGTCGGCGAGAAAACTTGCGGCGTGCTCCGCGTAAAAGCGGCAGACCCAAGCGCACTTCGCGGCCTCGTCGCGCGCCGCACGGACAGGCTTTCCCATCTCCGTCGTCATCAACTGGCCGAACTCACTTTTTTCCGCGTCGAGAATTTCCGCCGCGCGCATCATCTTTTGTGCGCGCACGGCAAACGCGGTGCGCCTGTGCGCGCGGAACGCTTCCACGGCGCGCGCGAGTTTCTCTTCGAGTTGCGCATCGGACAGAGGCTCGAACGTGCGCACGGTCTCGCCCGTTGCAGGATTGATCGTCGCTATCGCCATCTTAAAATGCCCCCTGAATCTTTCAACGCGCTCGCCGGAAAAGAGCGTCAACACGCGTTGACGTGTGCCACGTTTGAAGAAGCGTTTCGGTGCTCTCATAAATAGCAGAGTCCGCAAGGCGATGCCAGTTTGCCGTCGCGCTCGACCGGCAGCGAGCGTCCGCAATCACGTATAATCGCCGGAGACTTTGCCCGATGCTGATTAAGTCCGGGCTGGATTCGTTCGCGCCCCTTTGAAATTCTATGCAGTCATACGATCTGTTCGCGTGGTTCTATCACGAATACTGGGGACGGGAGATTCCGTCGCAACTACTGACGGCGCTCGACAAGTTTTTTCTGCCGCTCCTGCCAGCGCGTGCACGCGTGCTCGACCTCTGCTGCGGCGACGGGCAACTCGCGGCGCAACTCGCGCGGCGCGGCTTCGTCGTGTCCGGCCTCGACGCATCGGCTGAGATGCTTGCCTACGCGCGGCGAAGCGCGCCCGAAGTCGAATGGATTAACGCGGACGCGCGCTCTTTCGACGCGCCGCTCCTCTACGACGCGGTCGTCTCGACCTTCGACAGTCTCAACCACTTTTTGAGTCTCAAAGATTTGACGCAGGTATTCCGCAATGTGCGGCGCGCGCTCGTGGACGGCGGCCTCTTCTGCTTCGACGTGAATCTGGAGAAGGGTTTTCGTCTCCACTGGCAGGAATGTTTCTCGGTCGTGGAGGCCGATAAAGTCTGCGTGGTGCGCGGCGGGTACGATGCGGGCGACAAGATGGGGCGCTATGACTTCACGCTGTTCCGTGCGGAGGAAGACGGCGAGCGTTGGCGGCGCTCGGACTTCACGATTGAGGAGCGTTGTTATTCGTCACGCGAGATCAGGGCAGCGCTCAAGCTCGCGGGGTTCGGGCGTGTCAAGACTTACGACGCGGAGCGCGACGGCGGTCTCGCAGACCACGCCGGTCGCGTCTTCTTTCTCGCCGAATAAATATCAAGCGTGTGATGGTCGGGCGGAAGCACCTCATTGTTCGGGAACGATGTTTTTGCCGCACGGCAGCTCGTCGAATCGCTCTTTGAGACGACGGTAGAGGGGCGCGCAGAGGTCTGGCAGGAGCGGCCCCGTCCACTCCGGCACGCCTTGTCCGCCCGCATAGTAAGGGGGCAGGTGCGGCAGGACGACGCCCGCTCCGCCTTCAGGGTCGTGCGCCCCGAAGACGACGCGACTGATGCCGTGGAGGACGAGCGCTCCCATGCACATCACGCACGGCTCAAGCGTCGTATAGCAGGTCATCTCACGGCAGCGCCGCCACAGATGCACGGGCACGCGTCGAAGCGCCTCGACTTCGGCGTGGCCGCCGGGGTAATACTGCGGAAGCAGAACGGTGTTGCCCGCCTCAGCGACCACTTCGTCGCGCAGCACGATGATCGCCCCCACGGGGAGGTTGCCGTCTTCCTCGGCTTCGAGCGCGAGCCGCATGGCCCGTCGCAGGTGGTTCAAGTGAACTTCCGTGGAGTTGTGCGAAGAGACTTTCGTTGACGTCATAGTGTTGACGGAGAGAGCGACGTGTAATTCAATTTAACGGGCCACGCCGACTCAACGAAGCGGCTCGCCCGCACTGACGTGCCAGTGCAAATGTTTTGAATCCTGATAGCGTCCGAGGTTCGTCAGCACGCGACACTCTCCGTGCTCGGCGACGACCTGCGCGGCGACGCGGCGGACGACGCCGATCAACTCGACGAGCAGCGCGTCGTCCGACTCTTCGAGTGCGAGCAGCGAAGCGACGTGTCGTTTCGGAATGACGACGAGGTGGACGGGCCAGTAGGGTCGCGTGTGTCGGTAGGCGAGCGCGTTCGCGGTCTCGTAGATTTTGTTGACGGGCGTGCGTCCGCTGAGAACTTCCTCACAGTAAAAGTCGTCGCCCATAACACGTCAGGCTATGTCCTGATGCCGCGCCTTAAAGAAGTGCCGGGGAATTACTCGTGGCCCTCTTCCCCATCCGTTGACTGTCGCGCGCCCGCGTTATCGTAAGACCTGTACTGGCGCAGTTTCGACGCGACCTGCTGGCTGATGCGTTCCCCGGCGTCCTTTCTCTCAGGCAGTTCCTCGAAGATGTCCGCGTAGCTCCAACCGGCGCGGCTCGTCGTCGGCTCGGCGGCGCTCCCCGCCGAAGCCTCAGTTGTGCCGTGTGCGTCGGTCGGAAGACGCGCGTCGTCGTGCGGTGGCGGCGCGGCGGGCGCATCAATTTGTTGTTCCTGCTCTTCGTCGGCCTGTCTCGCGCGGTGCAGTTCGTCGGCGATGTTGAGGGCAGCGAGGACGGCGAGTTTCCCGTAATCGAGGACGTTCGTCTGCGCGGAGATTTCCTGCATGCGCCGGTCAACATATTCGGCAATCCGTCGCACGTATTCGCCGTCGCCGTGCGCGCGTAGATTGAATGGTTGATTGTAAATGTTCACACTGACTGCCGTCGTCAACGTCATATCGCATCCTCCGTCCTGACTCGCACGCTTGAGGCTTCAGATTCTACAACGGTTCAGCTTCGGTTGTCCGCCGCGAGAGCGCCCGTGCACGATACGGGGTTGCATTTACCCGATACAGTTCACGCGGCATGTGATGTTGAACTCATCGGCCCAACGTTTTCAAGGAATTTCGGCGACCCCGTGCCGTGGTTTGCGTGGCACGATGGTTGTTAATGAGAGTGCGTCGCTCTGGTCAAACAGGGAGGCAAAATAAAAGGGAGATCCGTCGTGAAGGGGAGAGCATGACGGGTCTTCCTTTTAAATTACAGGGAATCACGAAAGAGGGGTGCGCGCGCCGCGTGCATCCCTCTTTTGTTGTAGCGTCCAAGCCCATTCGCGCAACGCCTCTCTTTTTTTTCGAGGGCCTGTGGGAGTTTGCGTCCCGAATACGCGTTTACAGTTGAGGAGCCGAATCCGAAGCCCGCGCCCGAACGCGCCTGCCACGATTCGCTCCCGCGGCCAAAGGTGGTCGTCTTCGTATGGCGGAATGCGGACAGCGCAGGCGCTCGAATACAGTCACGGGGAGATCTGTATTTCAGTGCAAAAGCTTCCGCATTCCGTGACCCAACCAGCAGCCGCACGCACGCGACGTGGGACACTCTTTACGGATGCCTTTGCGATGATCCGATTAACTTCTCCCGACGACCCGACAGAAAAGGAGTGACCCGATGATGTGCAGTTTAGGCCCGACCATTTTCAACTCGTAACCACGGCCATCGCTCTCTCGCCCCTCTCGAAGGACGGCGTGCTGCCGCGCGGGATTCGTCTCTCGATTGTTCGACGAGACGGCGGCACGAAGTCGCCGCTTGATTACGTCTGCGACATGCCGTCAAGTTCGCGTCTCATCGCCAGCCGCGAAAAAATCGCGCGCGATTCCTGCCACATCGCCGCCCCGCGCTCGTCGTTGCCGCGTCCACGCTCGTAACGCGCCCAATCGCGCAGGGTGCGTGCGCGCTCCGCCTCCGCCCCCATCTCCGTATAGACGCGCAAACTCTCTGCGAAGCACTCCGACGCCGTATGCGTCTCTTCGTTGACGCGGACGCTTGCGCCCAGTTGCGCCGCGACGAGTGCGAGCGTGCGCCAAGCGTTGCCGATGTAGTCCTGATTCTCAGCCTTCTGCCCCAAAACGAGGGCCGTCAGCGCCGTCTCTAAAGCCTCTCCGGTTTTGCCCCGCCCGCGACAACTCTCGGCCAGATAACAGTAGATCATCGAGAGCGCGAAGTGTCCGGCGGAGCCGTTCATGCGCACGGCCTGACGCAGATTTTCCTCGGCCTCCGCGTACCGCTCCAACCCGATCTGCGCGCCCGCGAGATTACCGAGCGTCGGCAACTCCCACGTCCGTTCGCCGATCTCCCGGAAGATGACGAGCGCCTCGCCGTAACGCCTGACGGCCACTTCATAATCGGCGCGCAGGTGCGCGATAACGCCCAGATTGTTCAGCATGAACCCGATGTTGCGCCGGTCGCCCAACTCTTTGAGCAGGGCGAGGCTCTGCTCGAAACACTCATCGGCCTCACCGAAACGTCCCGACACTTCATGCGCGACGCCAAGCAATTTCAGACCGTTGGCGCGCGCCTGCCTCATGCCTTCTTGCATCTCATCGCCGAGCGCGAGCAGCCGCGTGCCGAGTTCCGCGACCGCCGCCGCGTCGCCGAGACGATGAGAGGCGAGACCCTGCCGGTTGAGCGCAACTGCCGACTCCGCTTTCGCCGACGTCGTCTCGCCCGCCTCGCGCGCCAGAGTCCCGGCTCGACGCGCGCTCTCCAGCGCCGCGCGGTTGTCTCCCTGATACTCCTGCACTGCGGTCAGGCCGTTCCACGCGCGCGCCTGCGCGATCAGGTCGCGCCGCTCTTCCGCGGCCTCGCGCATCTGCGTGTAGGCTTCGACCGCCTCCGCGTAGCGCGCCTGCATCGTCAGGACTTCGCCCAACCCCGCGTACCAGCGAATCACGTGCGGCTGCAACTGCGCGATTGATGCCGTGTGTGACTTCGCCGCCTCGCGCATGAAATCGAGCGCCTTGCGATAGAAGCCGATGGCGGCCTCCGGCGCGTAAGAGGCGCGCGCCTGCCCGCCCGCGCGACCGTACCATCCGGCGGCGAGCGCCGTCTCTTTCGCCGACTCGAAGTGCTCGGCGATGACGGCGACGTATTCCTCTACGCGCTCGCCGCTGCGCTCCATGAGCCAGCGCGCCGCTTCGCCGTGCAGCCTGCGACGCTCGCGCTTGAGGACGTTTTCATAGGCCACGCTGCGCATCAGCGCGTGCTTGAAAACATACTCGCGCGTGCCCGCGAAGGCCGACGACTCGCGCCTGTAAATCAACTCTTTGCGGCGCAACTCTTCGAGCGCCATGCGCGTGTCGCCGCCCAACGCTTCGCCGCGCCCCGTGGCTGATGCGGCGAACTCTTCGAGCGCGCCGTCCCAGAACTCTCGCCCGACGACCGAGGCGCGTTGCAGCGTCGTCTTCTCCCACGCCGACAGTCC
>JBAVPI010000099.1:0-4195 GCA_049692915.1 Pyrinomonadaceae bacterium | reverse complement strand
GCGCCGTTCCATGCGTGCGGCGCGACGAGGCCGAAGGGAAACTGCGCGCCGCGCGCCGCGATCGGCATAAAGGTAGAGCCGTCGCGAGCGGCCACGAGTGAAGTGTTAGAACCAAAGGAGAGAGCCACCGTCGCATCGGCACTCTGATTCACCTTGAGCAGCATCGCGCGCTCGCGTCGTGCACGCTGGCGCGCGCGATGACGACGCCACCATGCGCGCGAGTGATGGCGGTGTCGCTTGTAGTTGCCGGCGGCGGCGTGATGCGCCCAACGCGCGAGCGTGTAGGTCAGGGGCAGTCCGCCCGCCACGAGCGCGAGGAGGAGAATGGACAGAAGCAGTGTACGCAGCTTATTCATCGCTTTTACGCTACCGTTTCCCGCACGACTTCTTCGAGCGTGGTGATGCCGTTCCTGATTTTGTACAGGCCCGACTGTCGCAGCGTGATCATGCCGTCTTCGATGGCACGCTTGCGCAATTCCAAAGATGAAGCGCCGATCAGGATCAACTCGCGTATCTCCTCGGTCACTTCCATGACTTCGTACAGACCGACGCGCCCCTTGTAGCCGGTGTTGTTACAGGTCTTGCAGCCGGTTCCCTTAAACGTCTTCAACTCTTTCGCTTCGGCGAGCGAGAAGCCGACTTCGACGAGGGCTTCATGGGGGACGGCGTGTTCGATTCTGCAATCCTTGCAGACGCGCCGGATGAGGCGTTGTGCCTGTATCAGGTTGACGCTCGTGGCGACGAGGAAAGGCTCGATGCCCATGTTCATCAGGCGGGAGATGGTGGAGGGTGCGTCGTTCGTGTGGAGGGTCGAGAGGACGAGGTGGCCCGTGAGCGCGGCCTTGATGCCGATTTCCGCCGTCTCGAAATCGCGGATTTCGCCGACGAGGATGATGTTCGGGTCTTGCCGCAGGAAAGAGCGCAGGGCGGCGGCAAAGTTCAGGCCGATCTGCTCCTTCATCTGCACCTGATTGACGCCGGGCAAGTTGAACTCAACCGGGTCTTCCGCCGTCATGATGTTCGTCTCAGACGTATTCAGAGACTGGAGCGCGGAGTAGAGCGTGTTGGTTTTACCGGAGCCGGTCGGGCCTGTGACGAGCACCATGCCGTAGGGCTTCGAGATGTTGCGCTGGAACTTGACGAGAGACTCCGGCTCGAAGCCGAGCTTCGTCATGTCGAGCATCAGGCGCTCTTTGTCCAGAAGACGCAGCACGACTTTTTCGCCGAAGAGCGTGGGCAGGGTCGAGACGCGGAAGTCGAGTTCGCGCGAGCGCCCATTGGCCTTGAGCTTAATCTTGATGCGACCGTCCTGCGGCAGACGTTTCTCGGCGATGTCGAGCTTCGACATGATCTTGACGCGCGAGATGAGCGCGTCGCGCAGACGCATCGGCGGATGCATCACGTCGTAGAGCACGCCGTCTATGCGGAAGCGGATGCGCATCTCGCGTTCGTAAGGCTCGATGTGGATGTCGGAAGCGCCGCGATGAAGCGCGTCGCCCAGAAGAACGTTGACGAGCCGCACGACGGGCGCGTCCTCGCTCATGCGCGTCAGGTTGGTGAGGTCAATCTCTTCGTCGTCGTCGAGAACTTCCAGCGTCGCCGCCTGATCGGCGTCCAAGTCCAACTGGTCGAGCGTCATCGCGTCGCTCTTCGGGAGGCCGTAAGCGTTGTTACCGTTCCCGTTGCCGTTGCTGCTCTCGTCGAGAGAAGTCGCCAGTTCGATCTCGCGCGACTGCGTGTAGTACTGGGTGATGGCGTCCTGAACGCTGGCTTCCGAAACGACGACCGGCTCGATGTTGAGTCCCGTCATGAACTTGATGTCGTCCATGGCGAAGACATTGGTCGGGTCAACCATCGCCAGCGTGAGCGTCGCGCCGACGCGGCTCAGGGGCAGCACGGAATATTTATCGGCGACCTCGCGCGGAATCAGACGGATGACCGCTTCGTCTATGTCGAAGAGTTCGAGATTGACGGAAGGGACGCCGTACTGACGCGACAGAACAGCCGTAATCATGTCGTCCGAGACCATGCCCATCTTGACGAGATTAAAGCCGAGACGACCGCCGTGCTCGCGTTGGAAATCGAGCGCATCACGCAGTTGCTGCGGGGTCAGGAGGTTTTCGCGAACGAGGATTTCGCCTAGTTTGGCTGACATTGTTGGAGAAATTCCGCGATTGTGAACTGAAATCAGGGGCGGGCGGCGCTTGGAGGCCGAGATGAATGCGTGGCAACCGAGAGCCGCACATCCGGTTTACCAATAGGCAACGATAAAAAACATCGTTTGCCACAAGCATGTTACTGTCTGACGGGGCGGCTGTCAAGATGAATGTTGAAAACGTCACAATGACAAAGAAAAAGCTGCGATGAAGATAGTTTCTTCAGCGCAGCTTTCCCGTGTATTGAGGTTATGTTAAGGCGAAAATGCTAAGGCTTTCGGCGTCCACCCTTCGACGCTCCGGTGCCCGGCTTATCGGCTTTGCTCGCCGATGCCCCCTTCATCGTCTCGTCCAGATACTCCACGCTGCTGATGGCTTCGGCTTTGCGGGGATGCGTGTCGGGAGCTTTGCTGACGAATTGCTGAAGCATCTGACGGGCCTCGCTAATCAAGGCGGCGTCCTTGGTCGCATCCGTCACCTGTGCCGCGAGTGCGATGCCCAGCCCGTACATGGCGTCCAGATTCGACGGGTTAGTGCTGAGAACCTGACGATAGGTGGCGACGGCCTGATCAACCTTGCCGCCCTGAAAAAGCGCGTCGCCGAGATTCGCCTGCGCTTTCATCTTTTTGGTCGGGTCACTTTCGGCGGCGATGTATTCCTGAAAAGCTTTGGCCGCCGCTTCGGCGTCTATGGGCGTCGAAGTCTGTAGCGCAACCCGGTACGACTCCGCACGGTTGAAGAGGAAATCCAACCCTTCGGTGGCGGGCTGAGCGCCGCCTGCGCTAGCGCCTTTAATCCTCGCGGTATAGGCGCTCACGGCCTTTTCCGCCGACTCGGTGCTCGCTTTGAAATCGGCTCTGGCCGATTCCTTGCCAGCCACATCTTTAGCCTTCGATGCCGTATTGAAGGCATCTACGCCGCGTCTGAGCAGCGCGATTGACCTGTTCAGGTGAAACACCTCCTGAGCAGGGTCGAGTTGAATGCCCTGATCGAAGAGGCCGATGGCTTCAGTGTACTTTTTGGCCGTGAAAGCATCGTTGGCGGATTTGAGAATTTCCGGCAATTTGGTGTTGTTCTCTGTAATCTTTTGATTCTCAGCCGTGATTCGCGCGATCTCTTTAGCCTCCTCTTCGGCCCTCTTTTTATCTTCGGCGGAGAGTTTTGCGGGCGTGGCCCCGGTCGGCAGATTATTCGTCGTCGGGGCTGTCTTGATCTGCTCCAGAGTGAGGCGCGTGCCGTCGCCGGGGTCGAGCGTGAAATCGTTTTTACCCTGCTGCGAAATCTTGATGTTGCTCTGGTAGGTCGGGCGCGCGCCCGGCGCGCTGACCGCTATTGTGAAGATTCCCGTAAACGGCAGACCCGCGTGGATGTATTCACCTTTGGCATTGGTCTTGGTCGAAAATTTCTGGGTGATGTCAGTACGGAAAAAATCAATGACGGCGTCTTTCACGGGCGACGTTGTTCCGTCGGCCTGCTTGAGCGTCACCTTGCCGCTGGCTTGTGTAACTTGTGCCGAAGCTGCGACAGCGAAGAGCGCAACGAGTAGCGCGACGGCGGATGCGCGGAAGAAAAACTTGATGGGCATGGGCGATGGTCTCCTGTCTTTGATGATAACTTCGATGCTTTTTGTAATCGCTGGCGCTCTCAAAGATTGACAGGCCGAAAATTTGATGCGGACGTACACGTGGCGGTTGTCGGTTCAAGGCCGCCTCGCAGACTTATGCATCCTTCGCTGCGTGCCTCTCATCTTTTGAAACGAAACTGTATCCCACGCGCGAAAGGAGTGTCAAAGAAAGGGATGAAGGTGCGGGGCGTGAGCGGAGAGGGCGGCGGTGCGACACGATAAGTTTCCGCCCGGCGAACTTACGTTCATTGGCGTTGCGCGGTCGAATCGGTGACATGCGCGGGTACGTTCGTGATAGCATACGCCTCCGTCCGGCAGGGCATCGGATGATTTGACGAGCCAGCAGAGAGATGCCGTCTAACGTCGAACAACTGTTACGCGAGGGCACGGCGCGACTGATTGCGCGTGCGGGCGT
>JBAVPI010000098.1:0-1741 GCA_049692915.1 Pyrinomonadaceae bacterium | reverse complement strand
GACGGCAACACGCGCAAGCGTTAATTGACGTGCCTGAAATCGTCGAGCCTGTCGGCGAGCGATCTTGCCCCGAACGATTGCGGCTGTCATAAAGTTTGAGTCATGGAGCAGCTTCGCTCGTGACCTCTCTTTATCTTTCGTGGGATACTTTGTTGTAAAAGTGGTGGGGCGTGAATCTTATGGGCGATGTCATCGAGCAGAACTCTCAGCCGCAGCCGCCGCCGCAGCCGGAGCCGCCGCAACAGGCCGCATCTTTTCCCGTCATCGGGCTGGGCGCGTCGGCGGGCGGGTTGCAGGCGTTGAAGGATTTTTTCACGCACATGCCTTCCGAGAGCGGGATGGCGTTCGTCGTCATCATGCACCTGTCGCCGAATCACGAGAGCCACGCCGCCTCTCTGTTGCAGGCGACGACGGGGATGCCGGTCACGCAAGTCAACGAATCCGTCAGGGTCGAGCCGAACCACGTCTATGTCATCCCGCCGACGAAGAACCTTGAGATGAACGACGGGCATATCAACCTCATCGAGCCGGAACCACTGCAAAAAGGGCAAGCAGGTCGCCATTGACCTGTTCTTTCGCACGCTCGGCGACACGCACAAAAAGAATGCCGTCGGCATCGTGATGTCGGGGATGGGTTCGGACGGCACCAACGGCCTGAAACGCATCAAGGAGCAGAACGGTCTGGCGTTCGCGCAAGACCCGAAAGACGCCGAACACGATTCGATGCCGCGTCATGCGATCAATAGCGGTCTGGTTGATTTCGTGCTGCCCGTCGCGCAGATGCCGGACAAGCTCATTGAAATCTGGCGCAACGCGAGCCGCATCAAGTTGCCGCCGGAGACCGAGCCGCCGCCGGTTGTCAGTCAGGAAGATGCGGACGAGACAGCCCTGCGCGATATCTTTACGCTGCTGCGCACGCACACCGGGCACGACTTCACGCACTACAAGCGCGTGTCGGTGCTGCGCCGCATCGAGCGACGCCTTCAGGTCAACGGGTTGCTGGCGCTCACGCCCTATCGCGACTTCATGCGCGAGCATCCGTTGGAAGCGCAGGCGTTGTTGAGGGATTTGCTCATCAGCGTGACGAACTTCTTTCGCGACCGCGAGGCGTTCGATGAGTTGGAGCGCGAGGTCATGCCCGTGCTCTTCCACGAAAAGACGGCGGGCGACATGGTGCGCGTCTGGGTGGCAGCTTGCGCGACCGGCGAAGAGGCGTATTCGGTGGCGATGCTGCTGCTGGAATATGCGCAGCGTCTTCCGTCTCCGCCCACCATTCAGGTCTTCGCCACCGACATAGACGAGGCGGCGATTGCGACGGCGCGCGAAGGCAGCTATACGGAGACCATCGAGGCCGACGTTTCAACCGAGCGCCTGCGTCGTTTCTTCACGAGAGAGCCGGGCGGTTATCGCGTTAAAAAGGACGTGCGCGAGCACGTGCTCTTCGCCGTTCACAATCTGCTGAAAGACCCGCCGTTCTCGAAACTCGACGCCGTCACCTGTCGCAACTTTTTGATCTATCTCAACCGCGAAGCGCAGGAGCATATTTTCGAGTTGTTTCATTTCGTGCTGCTGCCAAACGGGTTTCTGTTTCTGGGCAATTCGGAATCGGCGGACGGCGCGACGAACCTGTTTGCGACCGTGGATAAAAAGCAGCGCGTCTATCGCGCCGAAACGGTCGCCCGCGCCGCCGCGCGCGTGCCGAGGCTCCCGTTCAGCCTCCCGCTCCCGCACAGTTCCGCGC
>JBAVPI010000097.1:0-3943 GCA_049692915.1 Pyrinomonadaceae bacterium | reverse complement strand
GTCTGCGGCGCTTCCGCGGGCGCGCGCTCGATGCGGCGGAGCACTTCGACGTAGCGGCGCAATTCGGGCGACGGCGCAAAGCGGCGATTCTCGTCGCCGGCCTCTTCTTCGACGACGTATGAGAGATGTTCGGTCGCAGCGTCGTGATCGCCGGCCCGGTGATAGAGAGCGCCGAGCGCGAAGTGGAGGAGCGGCGGCGGGTCTGGCATCAAGTGCAGCGCACTCTCGCCCTCGTTGACGACGGCGCTAATCTCAAAGCCGTACCAACGCTTCTCGTCATCGCGCAACAATTCGTTGGCGGCGATGTAAAAATCGAAGATGTTTTTCACGTCCTGCTGCTCTGAGCGTTGCACGGAGCGCCAGACGAAGTAGACGACCGTAGAGAAGAAGACGATGACGGTCAAGGGAATGCCCATCACGCCGAGCATCGCCATGATGACGGTGATCGCGAGCAGCCTCTGCGTTGTTTCCTGCCCCTTCGTCATAAAATTTGTGATGAGCGACGATTGTCGAATAAGAAAATCGCGCACGTCATTCGACAAACATCGCCAAGTCGCTTCAATTAATTCGTTCTCTGATGCGCGCGCCCGCCTCTTCCGTCGAGAGAGTGCCGCCGAGGTCGCGTGTCGTTTCGCCCGCCGCGATGCAGTCGCGCACCGCGCTTTCAACGGCGGCTGCCGCCGCGTCGTGTCCCAAATATTCTAGCATCAACCCCGCACTCAGAATAGCACCTCCCGGATTCGCCTCCGACTTTCCCGCGAGCGGCGGCGCGCTGCCGTGCACCGGCTCGAAGAGGGAGACGCGTCCGGGGTGAATGTTCCCCGAAGAGGCAAGACCGAGTCCGCCCTGCAACGCCGCGCCGAGGTCTGTCAGGATGTCGCCGAACAGATTGTTGGTGACGATCACGTCGTACTGCGCCGGGTTCAAGACCATGAACATCGTCATCGCGTCAACATACTGGTGGTTCGCTTCGATGCCTTCGTAGCGCGCCGCGACTTCTTTAAAGACTCTCTGCCAGAGATCGCCGCCGTAGCGTTGGACGTTCGACTTGTCGGCCATCGTCACGCGCCTGCGTCCCTTCGAGCGTGCGTATTCAAACGCGGCGACGATGATTCTCTCCACGCCCGCGCGCGTGTTCAGTTCCTCCTGCGTGGCGATCTCGTCGGGTGCGCCTTTTTTCAGAAAACCGCCCGCCCCGCAGTAAGCGCCTTCGGTGTTTTCGCGGAAGACGACGAAATCAATGTCTTCCGTGTTGCGGTCGCGCAGAGGGGTCAGCCGCGCATTGAGCAGACGCACTGGCCGGAGGTTGATGTAGAGGTCGAGGCCGCGCCGCATCCCCAGCAGGATGTCTTCCGCGTGCCGGTTCGAGGGCACGCGCGGGTCGCCGAAAGCACCTGCGAAGATGGCGTCGAAATTCGCCGCGAGCATTTCCAGCGCGCCTTCCGGCAGCGTGACGCCTTCGTTTAAGAATTTGTCCGCGCCCCAGTCGAAGTGCTGCAACTCAAGTTCGACGCCGTGCGTCTCCCGTAGATGTTCGAGGACGCGCACGGCCTCGCGTGTCACTTCCGGCCCGATACCGTCGCCGGGGACGACGGCGATACGCTTCACGCCTTTCGTCATCATCACTCCGCCACGGTGTTCGGCCCGCGATCCGAGGGCGAGGTCGCCTCAATCACCGTCGCCTCTTCGAGTATCTCCATCGTGTACTTCGAGTTCGCGGGAACGCAATAACTGTCGCCGCGCCTGACCTCGAAGCTATGCCCGTCGAGCATGATGCGCAGCGCGCCTTCGAGCACGTAGGCGACGTACTCGTATGAATTCGCATGCTCCGGCTTCTTCGTGCCTGCCGCCTCGCGCTCCCACAACCTGAGCGCCACGGATGCGCCGTTGACGTGCAGCTTCTCGCCGCGCTCGCCGCTCTGCGCGTGCGCGCCCCTCACCACGACCGACTCCGCATGTCTCGCTTCACTCATAAATAAGTTCCTTTCTTTTATCCGTGCGCGTCTGCCGACAAATTTTCGCGCGTCGTCTTGAAGGATAAGGGCACAAGGTTACGGGAGTTTCGCCGAGATTGTTCTTTTTCGTCCTGCGCGCGCTCTCGAACACGAGCGGCGTTTCAGAACGGCACGCAGAGCACGGGGACGCGCGTGCCGCGCAAGACCTTCTCCGCCGTCGAACCGAAGAGCAACTCCTCCGCCTCCGCCGAGCGCCCGCGCACGCCCATCACGATCATCGGCAGATCGAGGTCGCGCGTGATTTTGAGAATCTCGACGAACGGTTTCCCGACGACGATCATCCGCTCGACATCAATCTCGCCCGTCTCGATGCCTTCGAGCGCGCCCGTGAAATTCATCTCGGCCTGCTCGCGCAGGCGATGCGTCAAATCTTCCGACTTGCCCATCCCGGCGGCCACCGCGTCTTCGAGAAAATGCTCGTCAATCACGTGCAGCAGAGTGATGTCGCCGTCAGGTGCGGCCAGTCCAACCGCGACGCGCACGGCGTTGACGGAGGTTGCCGAGAAATCAACGGGGACGAGAATATCTGTGGCTTTCAACATTTGAGACCTCCGGTGTGCCCTCTGAGAAGCACGAACGTTAGCGTCGCGGCGGAACTTCGCCGCTTCCCTCCGACGACTTTCGATTCTTGATTTCACCGCTCAGCAGCTTTTCTTCGATGCGCGGCAAACTTGCGAGCACCACGTCGCCGACCGTCTTCAAGCTCTGCGGCGAAATTTTATCGAGCGTGTCGGCGCGCGTGTGCCAGTGCGGGTAGGTGCTGAGTTGGATGAGATCAACCGCCGGAACGCCCGCCGACAGATACGCCTCGTGGTCGTCGCCGCCGACGCCCTCGGCGCGCGCAACGAACTGTTTCTCGCGTCCGAGTTCGCGCGCGGTCTGCCAGATCGCGTCCATCAACCACGGCGTACTCATCGTGTCGCGTCCGAGTTCGAGTTTGCTGTAGCCGATCATGTCGAGCAGGATGAGCGCGCGCGTCTGACGAAGTTCGCCGTCGCGTCGCAGCCGCGCGAGGTAGTGTCGGCTGCCGTAGGTGTTATCGGGAGAACCGGGCTTGCCGCAGTCGTCCCATCCACGACAGAAGGCTTCCTCACCGTCGAAGAAGACGAAGCGATAGGAGAGACGATTTTGTCGCGGGGTCGCGGCGAGCACACGCGCCAGTTCGAGGAGCACGCCGGTCGAAGAGCCTCCGTCGTTCGCTCCGACGAAACGAAAATCCTTGAAAGGTTTCGTGTCGTAGTGGCTCGCGATGATGATGAAGTCCGTCGAAGCGCCCGGTAAATCCGCCGTGAGATTCGTCATCAGGCGCGTGCCGACGGGAGTTGAAGTTTGAAACTCATCCTTCGATACTTTCAATCCGCAACTCTTCAACTCGCCGATGAGATAATCGCGCACTCGCGCAAGCTCTTTCGAGCCTGCGGGTCGCGGCCCGGTCTCGACCATTTTCCTGACGTGCCCGAAAGCGCGCTCGCCGTCGAACACGTCCGGACGAGACTGTGAGACGGCACGAGGATGCGAAGCGGCGGGTGTTAACGCTGATGCTTCACGTTTCACACGCGACGAATTGCCGTACGCGGCGGCGACGTGGAAAGTGAACATGGACGACACGGATAAAACGAGTAGTGCCACGACGGGCGATGCCGTCAACTGTCGCATCGCTGCTGCCGCCGCCCCGCGCGGTAGCGGGCGGCAACTTTCATTTAGCTGTGTCTCCGGCATCGAATTTATGCGGCCACGTGCGACCCGTTGAGTGCGAAGAAGTACGCGCGATGATGTCGGCGCGCTTTCGTCAAACTCAGCTTTGCTGTTCTTCCGGCTTCTTCGCGCCAATCGGTTGCGACTCGTCTTTGTGTTCGGACGGACGGCGGGCGGCGCGGTCACGTTGCGAGAGTGTGCGCCCGCGCCCGGCCATCAGGTCAAGGCCCTTC
>JBAVPI010000096.1:0-3188 GCA_049692915.1 Pyrinomonadaceae bacterium | reverse complement strand
TCATCCCGAACCCGTTTAGCGAAGACCCCGGACGGCGTCTGTATCAGACCGGAGACATCGCGCGTTGGAGCGAAGACGGCGTCATCGAGTACGTAGGGCGGGCAGACCATCAAGTCAAGATCAGGGGATTCCGCGTCGAGTTGGGTGAAGTCGAGGGAGCACTCGACCGTCATCCCGGCGTCAGGCAGGCCGTCGTCGTCGCACTCGAAGATACGCCGGGCGAGAAGCGGCTCGTGGCCTACGTCGTCCCGGACGCCGAGCAGACGCCGGACGTGAGTCAGTTGCGCGGCTTCATCAGGGAAGAACTGCCCGACTACATGGTTCCATCCGCCTTCGTCTTCCTTGACACCCTGCCGCTCACGCCGAGCGGGAAGGTGAACCGTCTGGCGCTGCCCCCGCCGCTCGAAGCCCGACCGGAATCGGACGCCGCAGGCATGCCGCCGCGAACGCCCGTGGAGAAAGAGTTGGCCGCCATCTGGAGCGAACTCTTACGCACGGAGCAGATTTGGGCCGACGACAACTTCTTTGACTTGGGAGGGCATTCGCTGATGGCGACGCGGCTGCTCTCGCGCGTCAGGTTGCACTTCCACGTCGAGGTGGCGTTGCAGGACTTCTTCAAGCGTCCGACCATCACGGGTCTGGCCGAAGTCATCGGCGAGGAGTTTATCAACAGGGCCAGCCCTGCCCGCTTGGACGAGTTGCTCGACCTGTTGGACAGCATGGACGAAGAGGGGTTGCCGGAGACGTTAGCCCTCGGCGACTTGACGATGGCAGACGGCTGAACGGCTCCGACCTCATCGAGACACCGGACGGATTCCTGAGTATCCCGCACACCGCTTGAAATGAGAGGCCGCCGCGTGCTGTTGACGACACGACCGGCGGCTGGCGCGGCAATTCATCCGTAGGAGGAACATGACGACTCCGCAAACAATCTTGCCGGTGCACGGGATGAACTCCGACGGCCCGGACGGCGACGCGCGGGAACGCCTGAGGCGACTATTCGCCCCGTCTGTCAGTCCGGACTCCGCCGAGATGCTGGCCGAGGCGCGCGTCTCTCGAATGATTCAAGGCTTCTTGTCCGAGACCAACTTCAGCAGCAGCATCGGGTTCAATTCTCTGGTGGAGAAATTTCTTGACAGCAGGATTCCCGCAGAGCCTTGCGAGTTCGCGGACTATCTCGACAGGCTGTTCGACGATGTCGTCGCCCATTCGACGCGCACCTCCTCGCCGCGATTCATCGGCCACATGACCTCCGCCCTGCCCTACTTCATGCGCTCGCTCGGCAGGCTCATGGCGGCGATGAATCAGAACGTGGTGAAGATCGAAACCTCGAAAGCCTTCAGCCCCTTCGAGCGACAGACGCTGGCGATCATTCACCGGCTCATCTTCGACCGCGCCGACGACTTCTACGAGGAACATATTCAGAACCAGTCGAGCACGCTCGGCATCGTCACCTCCGGCGGCACGCTGGCAAACGTGACGGCGCTGTGGTGCGCGCGTAATCGCACACTCGGCCAGCAGGGCTGCTTCGCCGGTGTGGAGAGAGAGGGTCTGGCAGAGGCTCTGGAATTCTACGGCTACCGGGGGGCGGTCGTCATCGGCTCCAACTCGATGCACTACTCCTTCGACAAGGCGGCGGACGTGCTCGGCATCGGCAGGCAAAATTTGGTCAAGGTTCCCGCCGACCAGCACAACCGTCTCGACGTTGCCGCGCTCCGTGAGGTCGTCGAGGAATGCCGCGCGCGGCGGCAGCACATCATCGCCATAGTCGGCGTCGCGGGTGCTACCGAGACCGGAACCATTGACCCGTTGCCGGAGATTGCCGAAATCGCCCGCGATGCCGGGACACATTTCCACGTGGATGCGGCATGGGCCGGGCCGCTCCTCTTCTCCCGTCAACACAAGCACCGACTCGCGGGTATCGAGCGGGCCGACTCCGTGACCATTGACGGGCACAAGCAGCTTTATCTGCCAATGGGCGTCGGCATGTGCATCCTGAGAGACCCGCAAGCGGCGAAAGCGATTGAGAAGCAGGCCCGCTACATTGCGCGCGCCGGCTCCGTTGATCTCGGCAAACGCGCGCTGGAAGGCTCGCGTCCGAGCACCGTCCTGTTCCTGCATGCCGCGCTGCACACCATCGGTCACAGCGGCTATGAAATTCTGCTGGACGAGGGCATCCGTAAAACGAGATACCTCGCCGACTCCATCCAGAGCAGGCACGAGTTCGAGTTACTGCTTGAGCCGACGATCAACATTCTGGTCTATCGCTATCTCCCGGAGGAGTACCGGCGCAAGGCCGCCGCGCGCGAGTTGAGCGATTCGGACGACCGTGCCATTGACGACTTCAACGTGCGCCTTCAGAAGGCACAGCGGCAGGCGGGATACAGTTTCGTCTCGCGCACGATAATCAACTCCACGCGCTGCGGAACGGGGAGGCCGTTGGTCGCCCTGCGCGTCGTCATCGCCAACCCGCTCACCACCGAAGCCGACATAGATGAAGTGCTTCTCGATCAGTTGGGGATTGCGTCGAGACTGGCGAGTCGAACTCAGACCCACGCCTGAAGGAAATCATTCAACACCATGTCGCCTACCCACACGACACGAGTAGAGAAACTGTCACCCGCGAAGCGTGCGCTCCTGATTCAAATCCTGCGCGCTGACGCGGCGCAACGCAGCGCCGTCACGAAGATTCCGCCGCGCGCCCAGAAGAGTCCGGTCGTTCTCTCATTCGCGCAGCAGCGGCTGTGGTTCATTGACCAACTCGACCCCGGCAACCCTGCCTATAACTGCCCCGCCGCCGTCTCCCTCGTCGGCTCTCTCGACCTCGCTGCTCTGCGCACCTCCTTCGACCATCTCATCTCCCGCCACGAGTCCTTGCGCACCACCTTCGCCTCCATTGACGGCCTCCCTCACCAGATCATCTCCGCCCACGCCTCAATCTCCATTCCCCTGCTCGACCTCCAGCACTTGACGCCGCACGAGCGTGAGCAGGAGGTAACACGCATCGCCGCTGCCGAGGCACGCACTCGCTTCGACCTCGGCCTCGGCCCGCTCCTGCGCGTCTCCCTGCTGCGCCTCGACCAGCGACACCACGTCCTGCTGTTGACGCTCCACCACATCGTCTCGGACGCGTGGTCGGTCGGCGTGCTCGTCAGAGAGTTGGCTCAACTCTACGAGTGCTTCCGCGA
>JBAVPI010000095.1:0-11379 GCA_049692915.1 Pyrinomonadaceae bacterium | reverse complement strand
GCGCCCGCCGCTGGCACGCCGCCGCTCTCGCGGCGCGGCGCGATGGGCGGGATCATCTTGTCGGCCGCGGGGAAGAAGTGGCGATAGACCTTCGAGCCTTTCCGCGCCGCCTCCGTGAGCGGCCGGTAGAAGTAGAGCGGCGGCTTCACGGCGGGCGATACGGAGGCGAGCGTCGCCTCAGGCGAGCCCTTCTTAATGATGATGCCGAGTTGCGCGAAGCGTCCGATGAGGTCCGGGTTGCTCGTCAATTCCTCGTAGAGTAGCTCGCCGAGGTCAAGGCGCGCGCGCCGGGGTATCCTGACCTCCCTGGCGCTCTTTTCCTTAATCTGCTCCGGTAGTTTCACCCCTATGTCGTGCTCTGCGTTGTTGACGTATAGGCGATTCAGCGTGAAGACGACCTCGAAGTTGTCGTAGTAAGCGAGGAGGATGGGGCCGCACTGCCGCGCTATCTCCATTCTGTCCTCGGTGTAGCTGGACTCGGCCGCGAAGTCGAGCGTGATTAAGTGGTTATCGCCGTCGCGCAGGTTGTAGATTGTCTTGTAGCATCCGCTCGGTATCGAAACCTTATCGCCGTCCTTGGCAATCCACAGTTCGACGCTTCCCTTCCCGCTGTCGAGCACCAGCATCCCGTAGGACTGGAACTCGACCACCTCCTGCGTCGTCGAGCCGACGGGGTGCGGCGGATGGTAATGGCCCATAGTGCAGCCCAGAACCGTTAGGGGGCTCGACAACCCCCGCGACTCCTTCGTTATCAGGTTGGGGACGACCATGATGTTCGGGAGCCGCTCGGCGCGCACGGGGTCGCCGTTATGCTGCGCGCGGCTGAAGATGGCGAGCGTGTCTACTCTCTCGACGCGCTCGCCCTTCACGCCCAGCTTCTCCCAAGTGCGCGGGTAGAGCTTGAAGAGTCTATCGAAGTCGTCCCAGTCGCCTCGCAGGAAGGGCGCGAGCGCCTCGCGGTACTCGTAGACCTGCGGCTCGTTGTAGAAGACGTTGTTGTGGTAGCGCCTCGGGTCTATGTCGATGCGTATGATGCCCCAGACACCTTTGGCGATGAGGATGCTCTCTCGCGGGCGCTCGAAGACACCTGGGGGGAGGTTCATGACCTACTCCTCTGACGTGCTTGCCGCCATACACTGCGGCACGGCGAAGATGAGGGTAGCGCGGAGGCGGCGGCGGGGGCAGGGGACGGCGTCGTCCAATACTCCGTCGCCGCGGTCAACCTTCTGGAAGACGTTCTTGCCCTGGTCAATGAGGAGGGCGTTGACCGCGCCCGCATCGAGCAGGAGTTTTGCGGCCTCCTCCACCGTGTGGCCTGACTTCCCAGCGATGCCCGTGCAGGCCAAGCTGAGGAGTCGCCGGTTGTCCGAACTCAAACCGATCATAGTCCAACTGTATGTGTTTCGCTTGAAGTGAACTTCCAGCAACTCGCCGCCATGGTCTGAGCCGACGTAACGCCACTGTCCGGGTGAGAGCGGCTTGGACGAATCTGCCTGCTTGTAGCCGGCCAGCCGCATGGCCCCGGCCAGCCGCTCCTGATTCTCCAGCGGAGGTATTTCGAGCATGACGGGCCCAGAGAGGGCCGCGCGCAACAGATTCTGGTCGGCGCGCAAAGAGGCTTCGCCGAGCCAGATATCCCCCGTTTGATCTTTCCTGAAGTAGAAGCGCGGCCGGTATTGCCCTCCGCGCGTCGGCTCGTTCTCGTAGAGCGGGCAGTCTGGGTTGAGATTGGGCATCTGGATGAGGTGCCGCAAATCCTCGAATTGGTGACACACGGTCGCGATGGGGACGATCTCGCTGTCGCGTATGACCTGCTGGCCGGAGACTGCGAACTCTATCGAGTCGCCGCGCGGAAGCCAGCGGTCGTAGAACTGCACCTCGGCCATGCCGTTCGGGTCTTCGAGGTCGCTGCGCATGCTGAATTTTATATCCTCGATGGTGACGCGGCCCACGCCTTCCTCGAACGGCTTCCACTTGATTAGACAGGAGTATATGCGCTGTTTCAGCTTCTCCTGGGGCAGGCTGACGAGTATGTGCGGCGACTCGTCCGCGCCGTCGGCGGCCAGCCGGTTGTTGATGTAGGCGACACACCAATAGTGCAGCGTCAGGTTCGCGCACCCCTGCTGTCCTATGATTCTGTAGTCCGGGTACGTCACAGCGAAGGCCCGGTCGTGCGCCCGTACGTGAGCGGGGGACTCCCCCGTCTGCTTCGACTCCCTCAGCTCCCTGTCTATCGAGCACAGCTCCGCGCGCATCTGATCGAGCAGTTCCAGGTCTTCCGCGGCGGCACCCTCGCCGAGTCCTGCGATCTGCGCCTCTACGTCTGAAAGCTCCTCCGCGACCAACTTCTCCTGAATGAACCAGGTACCGAGGCGAATCCCGAACTCGCTGATAGTTGTCGTGCCGGGCCTGTCTATCACCTGGATTTCGGGGGGGCTGTCTCCCGCCCGGACGAGGTTCGGCCCGGTTATGCGCTCCCATGTATATGTGAGGAATATCTCCTCACCCCTGTCGAGGTCATACTCGATGATGCTCAGGTCGACCGGCATGCGGGAAAGCATCAGTTGCTTCGGCACAAGTCACCCCTAACTCCGCAGCGAGCCCACCCGTTCGCTACCGGAAAGGCTGCGTGAATTACTCACGCCTCTAACCTACGACACGTTAAATGACCGCAGAGGTTTATGAGTTCAGATGGACTGAGAGCATCGGGCTTCGCGCTTCTGTAATGTCTGACGTCCGGCCGTTTGGTACGAGCGGCAAGATGTCGCCTTAACGACCGAGTGGAACCGACGCAGAATTATTCTGCCTGAGGGACAGCAAAAAGCGGTATGTATATATCAATCAACATTAACAATTGCAATTTTTTTCTACGCGGCGGGTGACCGCTGCACGTCTGCGGCCCGAAAAGCCCTCATTCCTTGAGTAGCGCCTCGGCCACATCCTGATCCGTGATGAGCACGTTGCAGAGCTTCCCCTTGAGGACGGCACCGATGGCGGCGAGTTTCTCCTTCCCACCCCCTATCGCGATGACGGTCTTGCCATGCTCAACAGACATCTCCCTCAGTCGCTTCAGCGAGACGGTTCCGGCCTTCTTAACGAAATCGCCGACCAACGTGTCTGTGATTGCTTCGCCATCGGGGCCGAGCGGCTGGTAGTTAAACTCCCCGACCGCGCCGAGCGAGGTAATCTGCTGCCGGTTGAGCCCGCCCGCATAAGCGAGAGCGCAGAACCCAGGCGTGTCCGGGTCAACAGCGCCGACACCTATGAGCGCCACGTCCACGTTGTTGGCGGCGTCGCACACCTCCTTGACCTCAGGGTCGCTCCAGATATCACTCCCACTCTTGATACCCCCCGAACTGCCCGTGAGATATGTGGGCAGCACGTAAGCCGTGACCTTCGGCCTGTATTTCGCGGCCATCATCCCCACAAGCGTATTTGGAAGGATGTCCGCCGATCTGAGGGAACCCTCCGAGGCGAGGGGGTATATTTTTATGTCGCTGATGCGCCCTTCCCTCAAGTGTTTAATCATGTAGTAAAGCGTGAAGCCGCATGAAATACCGACCCGCACGCCGGGGCTGGCAATCCTCTCGAAGTAGCGTCCGGCTGCCCTACCTATGTCCTCCTTAATCTCTTCCGGGACGCCCGCGGGTATCACAACGGCGTCGCGCAGACTCTTTTTCTCAATCAGGTGGGCTGCCAGCCGCGGCAGGGATGGGAAGTTGAAATCCACCTGAATAAATCCCTCGTCGTAGGCGCGCTTGAGCAGACGCGAGACCTTGCTTGGGGAGATTTCAAGCTCCTGGGCAATCTCTCTCTGTTGTTTCTGATGGGTGTAGTAAAGCTCAACACAGCGCACCATCTCTTTCATTTCATGAAAATAGTCGAGACTCATACCACCTCCGAATGGCTCTTTTGACAACGGGCAACCAATAGGACGCTTAATTCCCTCCAAAAGGATAGTAGAAATTTCAGTCATTGAAATTTCTTCCTTGACATGAAGGAAATTGCAGTGCATGATGCAAATGGCGATTGTTCCCGTTGAATTTCTCCCTCTGAAATTAATTATACCGAAGTCGAGCGGAATTTGTGATGGATGATTCAACAGAGTCGGCGAAGGTGAACGACGAGGCTTCGCCTAATGCGTGCGGGCCGATGCGCGACACGAAGACCGCCCTTTCCTAATTGGATGCATCCTGCCCGTGTTTGAGCGGGCAGTATTGCCGGAGACTGTTGTAGCGGGAAGTAATGGAAATGCGGGTCATACGGAGTGCTGTCCACATGACCCGCGGTCAGCAACCGGGAATTCTCCTAATCGGCTGCGTGTGACTACATAGAGTCTACAGGAGAAGCGCCTTGAATGGCCAGCCTTTTGTATGACGACCGATTAGGAGCCTTCCACAGAAACCTGAAGGAGGGTTCCAATGTACGTACAGTCAGAAGCTCAAGCAAAGGAGGCCGCCTATAAGGTCTACCACCTTGAGTTACCTAAAGACAGTCGCCTGCCGCGTGCGTGCCGCACCGAGTTGACGCCGGTTTGCCAAGTCAGGCAGCCGGTGACACACCGTCGATCCTTCCGTCCCGAGTTCATTAACCCGACGACGAGTGAGGAGTTGCGCGCGTGGTTCCACTGGACGGTGGGACACCACCATCTCTTTCTTTACTGGCTACTCATCGCCGAGTCGTGCCGCGAGGTTACACGGGGTGTGACGGCCCAGAAGAGTTCGGTCGCGGCGCTCTGGCTGCGCCGGGCGAACACGCTGATGCTCGGCTCCATCGGCGCGATGATGAACTCTGGCGACTTCCGTCCGGAGATGTACCAGGACTTTCTCCGCCCCAGCATGGTGCGGGTGCGCGAAGATTTTTCTGCGGCCTCGTCGGTCGAGTACTACCACCTGAAGCTTGCCCTCGAAGGCGTGGAGGAGGCGCTGGCGCAGGCTTACGGTTCGGGGCCGATGCCGGCCGACATCACCGACGCGCAGCGCGCATTCAACGAGGCAAAACGCATGTGGTTCAAGTACCACTTCCAGGCGGCGCGGCAACTCCAGCCCGGTGACGCGCTGCTCGACATAGCGCTGAAGCGCATGGAACAGGAGGGGCACAAGGTCAGCCGCGGCGAGTACATGGAAAAAGTGATCCGCTCGCCCCAGGCTCAAGCCGACTATGACTACTACTTCGGCGTCGAGCGCATGCGCGGGATGTACGCGGAGGACTTCCGAGCTTACGTCTTCTACACCATCGGGTCAGTCAGGAGGCACTTGACGGAAGGCAGCATGGACGCCGACATGCTCCGCATGATCTACGAAGGCGACGAGTTGATGAAGACCATCGTAGAAGAGGTACTCGACCCTAGGCTAATGAACAGGGTCGCGTAAACCGGGTTTCGGAGTCTGAAGTAGAAAGGAGCGAAGCTACGATGCAGGACATTGTTCATGACGAAGTGTTCTCGCTGTACCCCTCGTTTATGCGCGGCGTCGTAATCGCGAGCGGCTTGCGCCTCAGCGACTACAACCCGAGAATCGCAGACTTCCTGAGCGACGCGCAGGAGCGCAGGAAAGAAGAGGGCGTGGGGCTGCTAGACTCCCCGCGCCTGGCCGCGTGGGACGACGCGCACCGCAAGTTTAACTCTAACCCGAAACGGTTCCCCCCCTCGATTCGGTCTTTGACGGAGCGCGTGCTCCGCGGCAAGCCGCTGCCGTACATCAACGACGCCGTCGCCCTATTCAACGCCGTCTCGCTCAAGTACCTGATCCCCTGCGGCGGCGACAACGTTGACGCGCTCGCTGGCGACGCCCGCCTCGGCATAGCGAAGGGGCGCGAACGCTTCACCCCGCTCGGCGGCGGCGCGGTCGAGCACCCAGGCGAGGGCGAGGTCATCTACTACGACGACGGCGACTTCAAAGTCATGTGCCGTCGCTGGAACTGGCGCAACGGCGACGAGACGAAGATCACGGGCGACACGCGCAACCTACTCATAAACGTTGACGGCTTGGGCGACGACATCGGGCCGGTCGTCAAAGAGGCCGCCGACGAGATAGCCACGTGGCTGGAAAGGGAGTGCGGGGGCCAGGTGCGCCGCGACGTTCTGCATGCCGGACGGCCCGCCATTAATGTATAAAGCGGCTGGGCGGACTGGGGCCTTTCTACGACCCCGTCCGCCTCTCTACGGCGGAACGTTTTAGTAGACGGAGGAAGTCCCATGTCTGTCTGGGACGAGTTCAACTGGAGAGGCACTATCTACGATGCCACCGAGGGCCTGCCAGCATTCATCGCCGAGCAGAAGCTCACGGCCTACGTGGGCTTCGACCCGACCGCATCGAGCCTCCACGTAGGGTCGCTGCTGCCGGTGATGTCTCTCGCGCGTCTACAAAGACACGGGCACAGTCCGATAGCCGTGGTCGGCGGGGGCACCGGCCTAATCGGCGACCCGAGCGGCAAATCCCAAGAGAGGTACTTGCTGAGCCGCGAGCAGGTGAACGCGAACCTCTTGGGCATCAAGGAGCAGTTGGAGCGCTTCCTCGACTTCCGGGCCGTGACGAACCCCGCGCGCATAGTCAACAACGCTGACTGGCTGACAACGATAAGCATGATGGATTTCCTGCGCGACGTGGGAAAACACTTCACCGTTAATTATATGCTCGGCAAGGAATCTGTGAGCCGCAGGCTGGACAAAGACCAGGGAATAAGCTTTACGGAATTCAGCTATATGCTGTTGCAGGCTTACGACTTTCTCATGCTGAAAGACCAGTACGACTGCATGCTGCAGATGGGAGGGAGTGACCAATGGGGCAACATCCTCGCCGGCGTCGAGCTGATTCGCAGGACGCGCGGGTCGAAGGCGCACGGGTTGGTCTTCCCTCTACTCACAACCGCTGGCGGCCTCAAGTTCGGGAAGACTGAGGCGGGAACCGTCTGGTTAGACCCGAAGCTGACATCCCCCTTTCGGTTCTACCAATTCTGGTTGAACGCCGACGACAAGGACGTTGTTTTATATCTGAAGTTTTTCACCTTCCTCACGCGCGAGGAGATCGAGGGGTGGCAGGAAGAGTTGAAGACTGCCCCGGAGAAGAGGGAGGCGCAACGTACCTTGGCCAGGGAAGTTACCCGGTTGGTTCACGGTTCAACTGAGTTAGAGAAGGCGGAGAAATCGTCGCGGGTACTTTTCGGCGGGGATATTAGTGGAATAAATGTGGCGGACGTGCTCGAAATTTTTATCGATGTCCCATCCCACTGCATAAGTTCGGACTTTTTTAATAGCGGGCGCGCATCGGTAATAGACTTGGCCGTCTCATCCGAAGTTGTTTCTTCCAAGGGCGAGGCACGACGGCTGGTGCTCAACGGAGGACTCTATTTAAACAACAGGCGCGTATCCGATATCCAGCAGCGCGTCGAATTATCCGATTGCATCGGAGGACAAGTTTTGATCCTTCGCAAGGGGCAGAAGCAGTATCATTTAGTGAAAATAGTATAGTGCATCAGTACAATATTCGGCGGCAGTGGTTGTGCTCCTCTTTCTAATTGTCCGCTGGAATCACAGTTAGTTACACACTACAAGCCAATTTACTCTTCTTCGTACTGTAAGAAGTTGACTGCGTTCTGATCTAAATTCTCCCTGCCGTGGTCGTAGCGCATGACGGTCTTCGGGTCTTTGTGCTTCGACATCATCTGCACCTGCCTGTAGGTGAGCCCCGTCTCCAACGCCCTCGTGATGGCCGTCCGGCGCAAGTCATGCGGCGAGAGGCCGCCCAAACGCGAGTAGTCGGCCCACTTCTTCACGATCTTCTGCGCCATGCGGGTCGAGAGCGGCTTGTCGAACTCAAGCGTCCGGTAGTTCGTGTGCGGCTGGAAGAGGTGTGCGTGCTCGCCGTCGGAGTGGGCGATCTCCCTCCGCTTGCGGTCGAGCCGCAGGTAGTTGTCTACAGCCTCCTTGACCTCCTTCGGCAGTGGCCAGACCTCCTCCCTGCCCCCCTTCACTTTGCACCGCAGCGTCCACCTCCCGTGGCTCCACTTTATTGATGAGGCCCGCAGAGAACAGACCTCGGAGACGCGCAACGAGAGCCGCAGCATGACGAGCATCAGGGCGTAGTCGCGCGCACCATCCGGCTTCCCCCTGTCCGGCCCCGAGAGCAGGTAGCGCACCTCCTTCGCCGACAGCGCCCTGCCAGCGGGCTCCGACGGCAGCTCGGGCGGCGAGACCAGCTTGGTCGAAGCGGGGTTGAGGGAACGGCTCCTGCTGCCTTCAGGTATTCGAAAAAGGAGCGGACGACAAAGAGCTTGAAGGCGACGGTCGAGGCGCTCTTCTTCCGCGAACGCAGCTTGTCCCTCCAGAGTAATACGTCTGCGGGCACTACCTCCGAGGGGTGCCTCATGCCCGCGGACTGGAAGAATTCCCGCAACGCTCGGCCGTAAGCGCGTCTGGTCGCCTCGGAGACTGATTTGTTGACGAAGGGTGCGGCGCTCTTCGGGTCAAACCTCCTCTCGGAGACTTCCCCACTCCGGAGGATTTCAGGGGTCAGAGCATTAGTAGACAAGGGCGGGAGCCTCCTAGCGCGGATTTGATGAGCAAAATCGGGTCAAATCATGGCTCAACCCATCCACACAGTCAATCGTAACTATTCAGCTATCCGTTGCGTTTTCTTAGGCTTAGGGGCTTCCCGCGGCACGCCCCTTCGAGTGCATGGAGCACGCCCCGACCTTGCTTCCTCATCGTCGAGACGTAAGAACGGATGCGGCAGAACCGCCGCGCTCCCTCCTCACTCCTAAAGCACCCGGAAGTCTTCTGCTGCAACTTTATCATCCGCAGATCGCGTTCCGCCTCGTTGTTATCGAACGGCACGGCGAAGTCGACCATGAAGCGCAGCACTTCGTCCTTTCTCCGCTCCAGCCGCAGCAGCAGGTTGCGCGCCTGCTTCCTCACCTGCTCCGGCAAACGGGGCGGCGGCTGTGCCCGAAGCCCCTCGGTAACTAGCCGGTCATAACTCTGTGTCAGCGACGTTAGCTTATCCTCGACGAGTTGCTTCCCACCCTCCGCACTGACTCGCTCGACTTCCCCCTTCATCTCCAGTAGCAACTCTTTGAGCGGCGCAGCCCACGCTTTCGTCTCTTCTCCGAGTTCCTCGAAGTAGGTCAGCTCTCGCAGCAGATGCACGCCGCACAGCGCGTGGCGGCACCGCGTGTAATGCGAGTAGGCGAGCCATCCGTCATGCACGCACGTCCCACGATAGCGCGGCAGCACATTGATCTCCGAGATGGCGATCTGCCCCCGGTGCGCAGCCGCCGCGTAGTGCGTCAGCGTGGGCGTGCTCGCCACGTGCACGTATCCGAGCCGCTTGTCGATGCGCATCCCCGTCTCGTCGGCATGGATGACGGGCGAACGCCGGAGCCTCTGCTTGATCTTCAACTCGGTCTCGACGAGCCCCGAGGCGCACTCTCCGACGATGTTGGCGACCGTTCCGGCAGAGAGATGGCAGCCGAAGAGGTCTCTCATCGCCTCGCTCGTTCTCTGGTATGGAAGCAGTTGGTACTGCTGAAGGTAGAGCACCCGCGCCTTGATCCCTGACCCGTACCGCACGCCCGAGCGGACTGTTCCAGAGAACTCACCCCGCGTCGTCCGTCCGCACGACGGACAGCGCAACGCCGCGAGCCGGTGCTCAGTCACCTTGAGCCTGGCCGGGACGACCTCCCAGACCTGCTGCCGCTGATGACTGACGACCTGCGCGGTATTCAACGGTGCATGACAGCTCTGGCACTGTTGTGGCCGATGCTCGACGACGCGAGTCGGATGAGCGGAGAGTCGCAACGTCTCTCCGCGATGCCCCGCCTGCCCACCGGGTCGTCTGCCCGTTGGTCGGCGCAGGCTCTTGGTGCGCTTCGCCCACGGCGGATCGGTCGAGGGCGGGCGGCTGGAGTTGTGCGAGTCTTTCGAGATGAGCGCCTCCAGCTCGGCGTTCCTGCGCACGAGTTGGAAGTTGCGTCCGTGCAGTTCACTCACCACCGCCCGGAGCCTCTCGACCTGCGCCTTGAGCCGCCCAATCTGTTCGGACGAGCCCTCGATCTGGCGCTGTTGCTCGTCCGGGTCAGGTGGCCCGTAGAGAGCGAGCCTCCCGAAGGCATCTTCAAAGAGCCGGAAGAGAGCGCTTGGCCCACTCAAGTAGGCTTGGTAGATCTGCCAAGGCATTGAATGGGGTAACTTCGGCGGCATTACTCACGCACCTGAGAGTAAAATCTGCTGGCATCAGGAAAGCAAAGAGAGTAGGCTGAAGAAATGACGGCCTTATCTCGCCGGAATCACCTTTCTTTGCTTACCTTTACCTCATAGCTGAATAGAAACAGCCAAGTATTTGCTTCGTAAAATTCGCATTATCGGAATTGCAGCAAGGGAATAGTCAATCAGTATGTCGGAGTCTCCATTATGCCCATTTACAACAACATTTATTGTCCTGTGAAACAATGTGAAACCTCCTAAGAGGCTGTCTGAGAAGTTGACTGATTAATGCTGCGTCGTCTCAACGCTGCATGACCTTCTCAGACAGCCTCCAAGTCTTTTAACTGGCGGCTTATGTTATTCCTCTAATTTGCCTCTGAGATTGATCCGTCACCCTCGTGTATGCTCTTATTCGCTTCTGAGGGCGTTCTGGTATGTCCCCGTAATTCATCGGAAACTGCATCCATTTACTGTAAATTTGCCATTTTCTCGTGCTTGCATTTAGCTACGCCTTTCTCCGGCCCCTCCGGGTAGCACATGCCAGTTCCGAAACAATCCGGACACTGGCTGTAATCCTGCTTTTCGCTCTTGTTTGCGTCACTCACAGCTGGCGCATGCAACTTCGAGGCTTCGATAATTGGATTGATCGCGTACCTGAAAGAGTTGATCTTGCTTCCTGCTGCCCCGGCACGCCGGATCGCGGTCTCCAGACCGGCCAGTATGATTTCATAATCGAACTGTGCCACCTCGCGATAAGCGTTTCGATCCTTCTGTGTCAGGGGCTTCCCTGTCAGCTCCGTATACTTTGCGAAAACCCTTTTTGCCTTCTCGTCATTAATAACTAATTCGTTATTAAGATCATTATTAATTAATGTGGTTAACTGGTTAACTGGTTGACCGGTTAACTGGTTGACTGGTTGACTGGTCAACCAGTTTAAGGCGAAATCTACTGCATCCTGAAAATCAACCTTGTTCAGAAGGCACCATAGTTCATATTTATCTAAACTACTGGAGAGAAGACGGATACCTTTCATTCTGCGCTCACGGCGTGAGCGATAGAACCGCTCCGGCGTCGGAATAACTGGTTGACTGGTTGACTGGTTGACCAGTGGTTCAGTTACTGGAGTACTAATAGGTGTGGTTGACTGGTTGACCACTGTGGTCGACCGGTCAACCAG
>JBAVPI010000094.1:0-8347 GCA_049692915.1 Pyrinomonadaceae bacterium | reverse complement strand
ATATGCGCCCGCCGCGCCGCGCGGCATGATGCCGGATTCAACTGTCGGGCGGGTTAAAGCTTAACGGGGAGGAGACCTCATCTGTTCTGCTCCTTGGCGTCGGACGCCTAACTCATGCGCGCGCCCTGCGATTTGCTGTCGCCGCCGCGCACGCGCACGGTCTCCGGCTCGAAGATGAAAGCCAGCGATTTGTAGATGAGCTTCGCGCAGAGGAAGGCCGAAGCGTCGAAGCCTTCGACGTAAGAATATTCGGTCAAGTCCATGCCGACGACGCGGCGCTTGCGCGCGAGCGTGCGGATCAGTCCGACGACTTCATACCAGCCGAGGCCGCCGGGTTCGGGCGTGCCCGTCTGCGCGACGAGCGACGGGTCTAGTCCGTCTATGTCCACCGTCAGATAGACGTTCTCCGTCAACCCGTCAACCGCTTCGTCCCACCAGTCCGTGCGGCCCACGATGTCCTTGGCCCAGAAGATGCGCGTCGGCAGCGCGTCAATCGCACGCGCTTCTTCGGCGGAGATCGAGCGAATGCCGACCTGCACCGAAGGGATTTTCATGTCGCGTGTGACGCGCGCCATGATGGAAGCGTGAGAGTGCGGCGTGCCGTCGTAGGTATCGCGCAAGTCGGCGTGCGCGTCAATTTGTAAGACCGAGAGGTTTTCGTAACGTTCCGCGTGGGCGCGGATGACGGGCGCGCTGACCGAGTGTTCGCCGCCGATCATGCAGACGAATTTGTCTTTCGCGACAAGCGCGCGCGCGCGAGAGAGCAACGATTCCATCATCGCCTCCGGCGGCTCGACCGACGGCGATTGTTCGAGCGTGTGGATGCCGAGACGGTAAACTTCGGCGTCCGTCTCTTCGTCGTAGAGTTCCATGTTGCGCGAGGCTTCGATGATCGCCTCCGCGCCGCGCCCCGTCCCCGTCCCGTAAGAGACCGTCCCCTCGTAAGAGACCGGCCACACGACGACGCGCGCCCCTTCGAGACTCGAAAACTCTTCCTCGGCGATGCCGCCGAAGTTCACCGGCAGTTGTGCTGATTCGGACATGCGAAAAGTCTAGCGTGACATCTGACGTGTGACAAGCTGCCGATGTGCATATGGTTGGTTGAAATACCTGCTTGCGCCGGTGCTATAATTCAACGCATGAAAATTCTGAACTACACAGTGTTGATGACACCGGATGAGACGGGGGGATACGTTGTGACGTGTCCCGCGTTGCCGGGATTGATAACGGAAGGCGACACATTGGAAGAGGCGCGCGAGAGGGCTGCCGAAGCTATTCTTTGCTATATCGAAGGACTGGAGAAAGCAGGAGAGTCGTTGCCAACGGACAATACTATCGCAGAGGCCGTGACCGTTAAGGTCGCATAATTGATCTACCGAGTTGCGGCAAGTTTCAGAGCAGCGCTAAAAACTCTTCAACTGTTAGACCTGACTGCTTAATAATAGCGCGCAACGTGCCCGGCTTAAGGTCTTTGTTGTGATAGGGAATGATGATGTTATTGCCGTCTTTCCGCAAAAAGTAGTGCCCTCCTTTAACGTGGTGAACATAAAAACCACTTCGTTCCAGAGCTTTAATGACTTTGTTTGGTCTTAATGCGGGAAGTTTCCCTGCCATCTGATTTCCTTTCGCTCAAAATGATAAAAGCCCGCTAACGTGCAGCGGGCCTCAATTGGGCGTGCTACTCATCAGCGGGCAGGGTCAGAATCTTGTTCCTGACAGTAATCGTTATTCGATTGTCACGAGATTGTTAACAACCTCGATAGCAAACTTAGCACAAGACTTGCTGGATTGTTGAAAGATTGTCGAGGCTAAGTTCAATGGAAATTTCATGAATCTACCTTTCCATACTCTTCCTCTCATGACACTTCGACCGTCAACTCTCTCCCCGCGAATGTGAAGTTCGGGCGCTTGCGGCCCTTCATGTACTTGGCGGCGGTCTGCGAGAGCGAGGTGATGAGAATGGGAAGCGCGATGGTGGCGTCGCAGTTGACGTAGGCCGTGGCAGCGCCGCGCTGGAGCTTGCCGAAGACGAGTTGCTCGTCGTTGACGTGTGGGCTGCTGCGCCCGCCGGGGTGTGGCATGTCGGTCGCAATCTGGATCGCGTACTTGTGTCCGCGCGCGGGCGTCTTGATGATGTTCGTGGCCTGCTCCATCTGCTGGATAAATGAACGCGACGTGCCGCCGCCGATGTTGATGACGCCGGTGACGCGCGCGCGCGCGGCGATCTGCATCATGTCCAGAACGTCCTGCGCGATGTCGAAGCAGAAAGAGTTTTTCTTCTCGAAGCGCGCGGCGGCGATGCCGACGGTGATGGCGCTGTCGGCGATGGTCGGGCAGAAGATGGGAACCCTCGACTTGTAGGCGGAGGTGAGCACGCCGTCGTCGGTGGCAATCTCGGCCAGTTCACGTCCGAGCATGTGCAGGAACTCGCGCGTCGAGTATGGGCGCGATTGATCCATCTGGTTGACGAAGCCGCCGACCCACTCGTTCGCCTCGTGATACTCCTCTTCGCTCGCGAGCACGTCCCACATTCGATCAATCTGCGCCGACTCTAATTCCGCGTCGGTCATCGAAGGGTGCGACTGAAAGTGCTGGCGGCCCAGAGTCTCGTGGAGATCGTGGAAGAGGAGCGAGCCGGAACAGACGAGCACGTCAACGAAGCGGTTCTTGATGACGTAGGCGAGCAGCCGCCGCATCCCCGCCGGGATAAGCGCGCCGGAGGCTGCGACCATGATCGTCGTGTTGTCGCCGAGCATGTCGAGCCAGATGCGGTGCGCCTCGGCCAACTGCCGCGCGCCGAAGCCCGCGCCCTCCATTTTTTCCAGAAGGCCGGCGACCGAGCGGTCGCGGTCAACCTGTACGGGGCGGATCGGCGCGGTCAGATATTTGCTTGGTCGCGGTTTGCGTTGGGTTACCATATTGTTGGAGCGATGAGTGATGAATGATGAGCGTTGAGTAAGAACCTGTCTTTTACTCATCACTCATCATTCATCACTCATCGCTTTCTCCTTCTCATCTTCGTCTCTGCTTATCTTCTTTGCCGTTCACCGCGAGGTAGGTGTAGGAATTGATGCGCGACTCGTATAGTTCGACCATCTCCGCGCCCGCGGCCTCGCTCAGTTCGCCGCGCTTGATGCGTTGCGCGACGAGACGGCGGAAGCCTTCGTGCAACTGCCCGCGCTCGTAGCGTGCACGCTCCAGCGCCTCGCCGACGTTCGTGCCGCGCACGACCTTCTTGATTAAGTAGCCGTCCTCGTCAATGTGGATGTGCGCCTCGTTGGGTGCGCCGAAGAGGTTGTGGTTGTTGCCCATCGCCTCCTGGTACGCGCCGACGAGCATGAAGGCGATGTAGTACGGCTCGCCGGGTATGAGCGTGTGCAATTCCAGAACCTGCTTCACGTCGTGCAGGTCAACGAACTTGTCCACCACGCCGTCCGAGTCGCACGTGATGTCGCAGAGCGTGGCGTACTCGGACGGATGCTTGTTCAGGCGATGAATCGGGATGATGGGGAACAGTTGGTCGAGCGCCCAGTTGTCGGGCACGGAGCGGAAGACGGAAAAATTCGTCAGGTATTTGGCGCGCAACAGGCGGCGCAGTTCCGTGAACTCTTCCGACACATACTCCGCTTGCTGCGCGTGCTTGTCCGCCCGCTCGCACACGTCCCAGAAGAGCACTTCGCCTTTGGCGCGGTCTTCCAGAGAGATCAAACCGAGGTTGAAGAGCGTGAACAACTCGTCACGGTGTTCGAGCGCGTCGTGATAATACTCGCGATAGTTTTTGACGGTGATGGTCGCGCGCAAATCGCCGAGTTCGGTGACGACTTGCGGGTCGTCTTCGTCAACCTCAATCGGCGTGATGTCTTCGACGACCGTCTCGATCTCGTCAAGGACGTTCGTGACGAGGATGGCGTGATAGGCCGAGAGATAGCGGCCCGACTCTTGAATGATCGTCGGGTGCGGCACGTTCTCGTCGTCGCAGACCTGCATGATCGTATAGACGACATCGTTGGCGAACTCCTGCGCCGAGTAGTTGGCGGAAGAGTCGAAGGCCGTCTTCGAGCCGTCGTAGTCAACGGCCATGCCGCCGCCCACGTCGAGCAGTTCAATCGGCACCTTCATCTGGTAAATCTTCGAGTAGACGCGCGCCGCTTCCTTCATCGCATTCTTAATGCGTTTGATGTCAGTGAGTTGCGAGCCGATGTGGAAGTGCAGGAGCTTGATCATGTCCACGCGGCCCGCCTCCTGCATGCGGCGGATGACTTCGAGAATCTCCGTGGTCGTGAGACCGAACTTCGCCGCCTCGCCGCCCGACTTTTCCCAGCGACCCGAACCCTTCGAGTAGAGCTTGACGCGGATGCCGACCATCGGCATGTCGTCGCCCGCGCACTTGTCTGCGAAACGCAGGATGTGTTCGAGTTCGCTCATCTTCTCGATGACGATCACGACGCGCTTGCCTGAACGCGCGCCGAGAAAAGCGAGTTCGATAAACTCTTCGTCCTTGAAGCCGTTCAGGACGAGCAGGCTGTCCGCCGACTGTTCGAGCGCGAGCGCGCCGTAGAGTTCCGCCTTCGACCCGGCCTCAAGCCCGAAATCGTAGCGCGAGCCTTCGCGCAGATATTCCTCGACGACGGCCCGGTTCTGGTTGACCTTCATCGGATAGACGCACATGTGCGAACCCTGATACTCATACTCGCGGATGGAGTTGCGGAAGGCGCGCTGGAGTTTGCGCACCTGCGCAGTGACGAGTTGAGGGAAGCGGAGCAGCACCGGGGCCGAAATGCCGCGCCTTTGGAGGTCGTCAATAATCTCGCGGACATCAGCCGACTTCGCCTGATCGGACTCAGACGGGTGGACGATGAGGTTGCCCTTGCGATTGATGCCGAAGTAACCGGCCCCCCAATTTTCGATCCCGTAGGTTTCGAGCGTCTGTTCGATGGCCGTCGTCAACTTCTAGCTCTCCTGCCTCGCCTTAGATGTCCTGTGAATCCGAGCAAATCCGGCGCGGGCACTCTGACGATACACTGAATGCCTGATAGTTTGATGAATTCAGGATTGGATAACTGATCGCGCAATGTAACAGAAAAACACCGGTCGGTCAAAAACTATTTTTTTCGCGGCACGACGGGCGTCGGCGGTTAAGCTCGCTTATCAGAACAGTTTAGAAGGGAATATGGCGGGTTGTGCGGCGGCGGGCGGCACTGGTTCGCGCCGTGAAACCTTGACAGTCATCGGAGCGTGGCTATAATGCCAGCTTTTTATAGCGTCGCTCCGAACGACTTATGACGCTCGCTCCGGTTCTTTTCCAAAGACCTTCCAGCCGCCTCGCACAGGGCGGCAGACATCTTCCACCCCCTACAACTTTTTTCAGGAGAAAATATGGACGCTAAGACGGCCTTGAAGTATGCCGAAGATCAGGAGGCGAAGTTCGTCTCCGTTCGTTTCACAGACCTCATCGGGTCGTGGCATCACCTGACGTTCCCGATGCACGAACTCGGCGAAGGCTCGTTCGAGAACGGCTTCGGCTTCGACGCCTCCAGCCTTCGCGGCTGGGCCTCGATTCACGAGTCGGACATGCTGCTCGTGCCCGATCCGGTCAGGATGTGGATGGATCCGTTCACCGAAGAGCCGACGCTCTGCCTGATCGCCAACGCCGTTGACCCGATTACGAAGGAAGGCTACGGCCTTGACCCGCGCTCGGTGGCGCAGCGCGCGGAGAGTTACCTGCGCTTCACGGGCATCGCCGACGTGGCGAATTTCGGCCCCGAAGCGGAGTTCTTCGTCTTCGACTCGGTGAGTTTCAAGAACGAGCCGCACAACGCTTCCTACAGCCTCAACTCCGACGAGGCCCACTGGATGAGCGGGCGCACAGAGGCGAACGAGTTTCAAGGGCCGAACCTCGGATACCGCATCAGGCATAAGGAAGGCTACGTTCCCGTCTCGCCCACCGACAGCCTCGTTGACCTTCGCTCGGAGATGGCGTTGACGCTCGAACAGGTCGGCATCCCCGTCGAGTGCCATCACCACGAAGTCGCGCCGATGCAGTGCGAGATTGACATCCGCTTCTCCACGATGCTCGGCACTGCCGACAACCTCCAACTCTTCAAGTACGTCATCCGCAACACCGCCTACCAGTACGGCAAGGCGGCGACGTTTATGCCGAAGCCGCTCTACGGCGACAACGGTTCGGGGATGCACTGCCACCAGTCGCTCTGGAAAGACGAGAAGCCGCTGTTTGCGGGCGACGGCTACGCGGGACTCTCCGAGATGGCGCGCTTCTACATCGGCGGGTTGCTGAAACACGCGGCGGCGGTCGTGGCGTTTGCCGCGCCGACGACGAACAGCTACAAGCGACTCGTCCCCGGCTTCGAGGCTCCGGTCAACCTCGCCTACTCGGCGCGCAACCGCTCGGCGGCCATTCGCATTCCGATGTTCTCGCAAAGTCCGAAACTCAAGCGGCTCGAATTTCGTCCGCCCGACCCGTCCTGCAATCCGTACCTCGCCTTTTCGGCGATGCTCATGGCCGGACTCGACGGCATTCAGAATCGCATTGACCCGGGCCAGCCGCTCGACAAGGACATCTACGACCTCTCGCCCGAAGAGTTGAAAGACGTGCCGAGTCTTCCCGGCTCGCTCGACGAGGCGCTTTCGGCGCTCGAAGCCGACCACGAATTCCTGCTCAGGGGCGAAGTCTTCACGCCGAGGCTGATTGATCGCTGGATTTCCTACAAGCGCGAGCGCGAGATTCAACCCCTCCGCATGCGCCCGCACCCGCTTGAGTTCGCCAACTACTTCGACATCTGAAGAGACGGACGAAGGCGGAACGCCGAACGATGAATGGAAGACAGCCGATTTCATCTCATCATTCGACGTTCCGCCTTCGTCGTTAAATTTTATGGACGTTCATCCCGTCACACTCGAAGGCCGCTACGTCCGGCTCGTGCCGCTCGCGCTTGAGCACACGGCGGGGTTGTGTGAAGTGGGACTGGATGAAGAACTGTGGCGCTGGACGGCGACGGCGGTCGCGACACGCGAAGAGATGCGCGGCTACGTCGAGACGGCTCTTGAAGAAGCGTCGCGCGGCACGTCGCTTCCGTTCGCGACGATTGATAAAACTTCAGGACGCGTCGTCGGCAGCACTCGCTTCGGCAACATTGATCGCGCGAACCGGCACGTCGAAATCGGTTGGACGTGGGTTGCGCGCCAGTGGCAGCGGACGAGCATCAACACGGAGGCGAAATACCTCATGCTCGCCCACGCTTTTGAAACTCTCGGCGCGATTCGCGTCGAACTGAAGACCGACTCGCTCAACGAACGCTCGCGTCGCGCCATCCTCCGCATCGGCGCGCAAGAAGAGGGCACGTTCCGCAACCACATGATCACCCACACGGGTCGCTTCCGCCACAGCGTCTATTTCAGCATCATCGAATCCGAATGGCCGACCGTCAAAGCCGCGCTCGACGGGAAACTCTCGCGTCCCGTCTCTCAACATCCCGCCTGAAGCCTCCGCCCGCACAGACGCGCGTGACAACACGGCACGGGAGAAACGCGTTCGCGCCCGTCGCGTCTTTCATCAATGGCCCGCGCTTCGGGTAAAATCATTTCGCCTTGCTGAAACTCAACGACAACACGGAAGCGCTCGTGCGCGAATTGCCGGACGAGGAGGGCGCGCGGCTCTTTTACGAGCGCATCACACGAGAGCATCCACGCGTGCGGCGGCAGTTCGAGCGCGACGCGGGGCTGCTCTCGGACGCGCTCGCGCTCGCCGCGTGGAGTCAACTTCTGGGGACGACGCTCGCGCAGCACCCCGGCTATCTCAACTGGCTCGCGCGCGAAAAGACGACGGCGCGCGTGAGGACGGCGGACGAGTTGGGCGAATCGCTCGCGCGCTTTGCGCTGACGCACACGCAACTCGACGCGGGCGTCCTGCTCGCGCGTTTCCGCCGCCGCGAACTGCTGCGCATCTACCTTCACGACATCCGCAAAACCTCGAACCTCGTCGAGACGACGGAAGAACTCTCGAACCTCGCCGACGCCGTGCTGCGCTACGCCCTCTCGCTGGCGGGGCAGGAACTCGACAATCTCTACGGCGCGCCGCAGTGCACGGACGCGCGCGGGCGCACGAGCCGCGCCAGTTTCTGCGTCGTCGCGCTCGGCAAGCTCGGCTCGCGCGAACTCAACTATTCGTCCGACATAGACCTCACGTTTCTCTACTCCGACGACGGCGAGACGACGGGCAAGGGCGTGCGCGGCGCGACGACGAACCGCGAATATTTCTGCAAACTCGCCGAGCGCATCGCGCACCTCGCCGGGAAACCTTCGGGCGAGGGCGCGGCCTACCGTGTTGACC
>JBAVPI010000093.1:0-6808 GCA_049692915.1 Pyrinomonadaceae bacterium | reverse complement strand
GGACAGACGAGTAGGCGTGGAAGTCGTCGAGCAGGCGACGGATCGTGCCGAGTCCAGCACCGAGTCCGCCGCCGGTCGAGACGCCGTCGCGCAGGGAACGTTCGAGGTCGTCCATGCCCGGCCCCTTGTCCCAGTAAAAAATCTCCAGCCCCGTTTGCGCGCCGAGGGGCGTCGTCCAATGCAGGCAGCCGCCGTTCGTCGCATAACGCACGGCGTTCGTCCCGATCTCCTGAACCACGATGTCGAGTTTTGCCATCTCGACATCGCCGAACCCCGCGTCCGTGGCGAAGCGGCGCACGGCCCGCCGCGCCGCGCCGACCTGCGCCTCGTCGCTGATGGTCAATGAGTGAAACTCTCGCACAATAAAACAGAGGTCGGAGGTTAGAGATCAGAGGTTAGTTAAAAACAGGTTCTTCTTTTTTAACCAGCATCCGGTCGCCGGATCAAGCCTTTTCGTTCTTACTGACCTCCGACCTCTAACCTCCGACCTCTGCATTTCAGAGCCAGCGCACGACCGCGATGCGCGTGCCGAGTCCGACGGTTGACTCGATGCGAAAATCGTCCATGAGTCGCTTGGAGCCGGGCAGCCCCTTGCCGAGTCCGCCGCCCGTCGTAAAGCCGTCGCGCATCGCCGCTTCGATGTTGGGGATGCCGGGGCCGCTGTCTTCAAAAATCAAACGCAAGCCAGCGCGCCCGTCCGTGCCTTCGGTCGGCTGCGCGATCATGCGCCCGCGCCGCGCGTATTTGACGATGTTGCGAGCCAACTCCGACGCGACCGTGACGAGACGCGTCTGGTCAATCAGACGAAAGCCGAGCGAGGCAGCCAGCGCACGCACTTCATTGCGCGCGGTGGAGATGTCCTGCTCGTTCTCAAGCGCGATTGATCTGCTCGACAAATGCGCTCCACTCCCTCTGCGTCAGCCCGCTGTCGTCCTCGTCGTCGCCGATGCCGAACTCGCCGCGCAGCAGCTTGATGCCCTCGTCCACGTTCAGCACCGTGTCCACGCCGCGCAGTTCCAGACCCAACTCGACGAGCGTGATGGCGACGGCGGGCTGCATGCCGACGACGACCGTGCGCGCGTCCATGATGCGCGCCATCGCCGCGATGTCCGAGAGCACGCGCCCGATGAAGGAGTCCACCATCTCAAGCAGCGAGATGTCTATCAGCACGCCGCGCGCGCTCGTCCGCTCAAGCTCCGACAGGATGCGCTCCTGCAAGTGCATCACCGTCCGGTCGTCCATGTCCACCTGAATCGGCACGATCAGCACGCGCCCGACTTTCAAAATCGGAATTCTTTGCAACCCGTCCATCGTCTTCAAAGCCCTCCCGCTGTATTCGTCACGCGGCGCGACCGGCGTCGGACAAGCGTGCGCCGCCGCGCGCGTTTCGCGTCAGTACCTGTTGGGCGAAACATCGCCGCTCTCTCGCCGCTTGTTCGCCTCGTTGACGTTGACGCCCTGCTCGGCGATGTTCGTGCCCGCGTCCTTCGCGCCGTCGCCATTCGAGAGACGCACGAGCGCCTTCGTCGAAACGACGGTGCGACCGATCATCTCAAGGGCGAGCTTGATGCCGTCCGACATCTGCGCGCGCGTGGTGATCTGCGTCAGGTCTATGCCGAGTTGCACCATCGTCTGAGCGATGGCGGGCGAGACGCCCGTCAGGATACAGCGCGTGCCCATCAGACGCGCCGCCGTCACCGTCTTGATGAGGTGGTTGGCGACGAGCGTGTCCATCGTGCGCACGCCCGTGATGTCGAGGATGGCGATGGTCGAACTGGTCTCGACGATTTTTTGCAGCAGCGCCTCCATCATCATCTGCGCGCGGCGCGAGTCGAGCGTGCCGATGATGGGGAGCGTCAGAATTTTATCCCAGACCTTGATGACGGGTGTCGAGAGTTCGAGCATGTCGGCGCGCTGCTGGCGAATAATCTCCTCGCGCGAGCGGATGAAGTTCTCGACCATGACGAGGCCCATCTTGTCGAGCAGGCGCGTGAAGTAGTTGATCTCGCGAATCAACCCTTCGGCATCGCCCTCGAACTCTTCGGCGAGAAGCGGGCTGACGGCGTTGCGCAGAGAGAGGACGTAGGTTGCGTTCTCGGCGGGTGTGTAACCCTTGACGGCTCGCATGTGCGAAATCTCGTTGAGGTACGAGCGCAAATCGTTGAAGACGGGATCGCCGAATTCGGCCTCGCCCGACTCGCCGATGGCCTGCGCGAGCATGTCCACGACCTGCCGCGACTGCTGGCGCAGCACGTCCTTTGAGATCAACTCGTCGCGAAATTCGTCGGCCTCAAGGCGCTCTTTGATCCAGAGGTTGAGAATCTCGTCGCGGCGCGTTGAGAGGAGCCGGGCGATGCGTCGTTCGTCGGGTTTGGTCAAAGCGTTCTGATCCGCCATCTTGAGTCCTCTTTAATCGCACGGGGCAGTGTTCCGGCGCGCCGGGCTTTCACAGCTTTCCCGGAAAATATTACGGGTGAAATTGAAGGGGCGTGTGAAACGACGCGCTTATCTTAGCATCGCGGCGGGGAAAAGCAACCGGGGTTGTAAGGCCATGCGCAGCACGCATCGCACGCGATGCCGGGGCGGGCGGGGGATTCCGGCACGGCGAATTTAAGCGCCACGCCGCGACGCCCGCCCGCGCCGCGCCGACGGGGAAAAGTCGTATGCTTGGCGCGCGCCCGGTTCAACTCAAGGCGGCTTGTTGTGCTGCTGCCTATTGCTTCTTCTGCATCGTCACGGTCGTCATCGGAGAGTCGCCCGCCGTCCGGCTGTAGGCGACCCAGTAGCCCGCTTTCGGATAGTCAATCATCTTGTGCACCGAGCCGTCCGGCTTCGGCGCAACGTCCGAGCCGAGCACGGATTTGCAGGCGGGCACGCCGCTCGCGCCGGTGTAGATGACGGAGACGGCGTACACTTTTTTGGCGGCGTCATAGAAGACCTGCGCCGTCTCTTCATCGGAGAAGACGTAGAAGTCCTGCTTGTCGCCTTTGTCGGCGGGCGAGCCGAGCTTGTGCCGCGTGTCGTCGGCGCTCATGCCGATGCTCACGCCTTTGTAGTCGTGGAAGGGCGGCATGTCTTCGGCGTTGTTGGCGCTCGCGGGCTGCATCCGTGCGCCCGCCGCGCCGCCCGCTGCTTTCTGTGCAAGGACGCGCGCCTGCGTGCCCGCGACGAAGAGCGACGCGGCGAGAGCGAGAAAGAGCGCGAGGGGAAACAATTTCGAGCCGGGAATTCTGCTTGCGATATTGAGCATGGGGAACTTCTCCTTCTGCGGAAAGCAGTCCGTTCGGGCCAAAACACGCGAGTAAATTGTTGGGCCGACGGACGAGGGGCGAGGCCACTTGCCGGCTTTCGTGCGCGCCGGCCACAGAGACCTTCGAGTAGGCCGCGACGATATGCCAACTGCGGCCCGTAAGTCAATATCCAAACGCTTCACGAGATTTCAACTGAACGCTTCGCGAGACATCACGTCATTGTTTGCGAAACGTGCTTCGCGTGCGCGCAAGAATCCTCGCCCGCCCTCGTTCCAGACGTGTCAGCAACGTTCCCGAAAACAGTCCGCCCTCTTAAATCCTTGCAGGGGCGCGGGAGTAAACCGTTCGTCACACGAGGTACATATGCGAAGAACCATTACGGCAAGCTTGCTCTGCGCGTTACTGCTCAGGTTCGCATTCGTCGCGTCGCCGCACGCGGCTCAGGAGATACGCCCACAGGCTCGCGGCAAGAGCTTCGTTACGTTAAGCGCGACAGCATCGAATTTGATCATCCCGCAGTCGCGCGCCTATACGGTCGGCGCGCAGGCCGAACGCGTGCGCATCGGCGGGGTATCCGCCGACATCTCTATCCTTCAACAGGTCGCCACAACCAGCCTGACCGTCACGCTCAACAACCCCGGCGCGAGACAGCAGGAAGCGGAGATGCTCGTCCCCGTCCCCGATGGCGCGGTCGTTCGCTCATTCGACTTCGGCGGCGCGGGGCGCGAGCCTTCAGCCAGACTTCTGCCCAGAGACGAAGCGAAGGCGACTTATCATGCGATTGTGAGCAGACTGCGCGACCCGGCGCTGCTCGAATTCGCCGGATACAACCTCGTGCGTTCGAGCGTTTTTCCCGTCCCCGCACACGGCACGCAGACCGTCAAGCTCGTCTATGAGAACGTTCTCGCGGCGGAAGGCAACCGGGTTGACTACGTGCTGCCGCGCAGCGAGTCGTTCGAGGCGGGCGAGACGCCTTGGAATATTACGGTCAGCGTGCGCTCGCGGACGCCCGTCTCGACCGTCTATTCGCCGAGTCATGAAATTACGTCGGAGCGCGATTCGTCGGGCGGCTTTCGTGTGCGTGTGGGCGGTGAAGCGAAGCTCGACCCCGGCCCGTTCCGTCTCTCGTACCTCGTCGAAGGCGGCGCGCTGACGGCTTCGCTTCTCGCATACCCGGACGCACGCATCGGCGGCGGATACTTCCTGCTTCTCGCGGGCATTCCGGCCTCCGTCAAAGCCGACCGCGCCGCCGTCATCAAGCGCGAAGTGACGCTCGTCATAGACCGTTCGGGGAGCATGGACGGCGAGAAGATCGAGCAGGCGCGCGCCGCCGCGTTGCAGGTGCTCGAAGCACTGAACGACGGCGAGTCCTTCAACGTCATAGATTATTCCGAGACGGTCGCGAAGTTCGCCGAACGCCCCGTCGTCAAGAACGCGCAGACGATGAGAGAGGCGCGCACCTACGTCAAGCGCCTGCCGGCGGGCGGCGGCACGAACATTTATGACGCGCTCGTCGAGGCCATGCGACAGGGGACGACCGCCGACGCGCTGCCGCTCACGCTCTTTCTGACGGACGGTCTGCCAACCGCGGGCGAGACGGGCGAGGCCGCCATTCGCAGGGCGGTCGTTGAATCGAACACGCACAATCGCCGCGTCTTCACCTTCGGCGTCGGCTACGATGTCAACGCGCCGCTCTTAACGGCAATCGCCAACGCGACGCGCGGCGCGACGACCTTCGTGCTGCCGCGCGAGAACGTCGAACTGAAAGTCTCGCAGGTCTTCGATAAGCTGTCCGGGCCGGTGCTCGCCGACCCGCATCTCGCGATGCTCGACGCGACGGGAAGCGTGACGACGCGCGCGGTGCGAGAGTTGATGCCGTCCGAGTTGGGAGACGTGTTCGAGGGCGACCAGATCGTGCTGCTCGGCCAGTATGAAGGCGAAGGGCCGCTGACTTTTCAGATTGAGGGCAACTATCTCGGCACGCCGCGCACCTTCCGCCTCGACTTCGATCTGAAGAACGCTTCCACGCGCAACGCCTTCATCCCGCGCCTGTGGGCGAGCCGCAAGATCGCGCGTCTGACCGAGACGATTCGCGACGCGGGCGCGGAAGGCATGCAGATCGCGCGCGTCGGCGGCGGCGCGCCCGCGATTGATCCGAAGTTGAAAGAGTTGGTGGGCGAGATCGTCAGGCTCTCGACCGAGTACGGCATCCTCACCGAGTACACGTCGTTTCTGGCGACGGACGGGACGGATTTCTCAAAGCGTGAGGCGCTCAACCGCGAGGCGGAGCGGAGTCTCGTCCAGAACGCGCAGGGGAGGCGGAGCGGCATGGGCGGCGTCAGCCAAGCCATGAACACGACGGCGCAGAGAGGCCAGTCGAGTCTCAACCGCGCGAACGTCTTCGTCACGCAGAACATGGCACGCGTCGAGATTACGAACGTTCAGCAGATCGTTGACCGCACGTTCTTCCGGCGCGGCACGCGCTGGGTTGACGCGCGCCTGCTCGACAGGGAGAAGGAGATCAGGCCGGAGATGACCGTCGAGTTCGGCACGAAAGCCTTCGACGCGCTCGTCGAACGGCTCGTCAGAGAAGGCCGTCAGGGCGTGCTCGCGCTCTCAGGCGAGATGCTGTTGATGATTGACGGGAAGACGGTCTTGATTCGCGTGCCGTCGAAATAAATAAGGGAAGGCGGGAGTTGAGCGTGAGGCCCTTGTCTTGGCCGCCGCTCATCTCCCGCCCTCTTTATTAAAGCCCGTCGCTGTATTAAACGCTGTCGCTGTTTCTCGCCCGTTACAAATTCGCGCGTGCCCACGCGATCATCAACTCGCTGCGGTCTTGACCCCAAGCGGCTTTGTATAAGTCGCGACTGACGCCGAGCCATTCCAGCTTTCGCCTGCCGACTTCGGAGGAGCCGACATCGAGTGTCCCGCCGTTGGCCCTGTACTCCTCGCGTGTCGTGCCCTGTATGCGCGCGAAGACGAAAGACGACTGCACCTCTCCGTTAAGACACAGGTTGATCTGCTCCGCCGTCGGCTGTGCTGTGCCGCGGTGCGGGACGCCGCCGACGCGCGCGGTCACGCCGTCGCGAAAGCAGTAGATTTCGTTGACGCCGTCCTCCGGCAGGATGTCTTCATAGACAATGCCTGCGACGGGAAATTGGCCGCCCGATTGCCCGATGATGTGGTCGAATAATTTATCCGTGCACGGCGCGCCCGTATTGCCCTTGACCTGCAAGCAGGTGTTGACGACCCAACGCGCAAGCTGTTCGACGGGCGCATCGAGCAAGACGACGGTGGCGGTCTTCGTCGCGCCGCCGCGGTCTCTCACAGAGTAGTTGCAACGCGCTAAGGGCAAGCCCTCGTAACCGGCAGAGGTCGTCGGGTCGCAATTCTCTTCCATGTATCGCGCGGCGCGAAGTCGTTCACTGTACTTCGTCTTGACGCGTTCGAGGGCGTCGGCGGGCAGCGTCGTGCCGCCCGTCGAATTTCCGCCCGTGTCTCCGTCGGCGCTCGCGCCGATTGATTCGAGCAGGGCGTTGAGGCGCGCGGCCCAGCGG
>JBAVPI010000092.1:0-1701 GCA_049692915.1 Pyrinomonadaceae bacterium | reverse complement strand
AGCGCGTCCGGCGCGCGGCGGAAACGGCTGCTGCGACGGCGCGGGACAGGTTCGTCTATGTGCGTTGGATGGGAGCGCGCGATATCACGCGCTTTGACCGCGTGCTGCGCCCGCAGGACGAAAATCTACGCGAGTGGGCGTCGCTCATCGAGCGTCTGCGCGGGCAAGTCGCAAACGTCTATGCCTACTTCAGCAATTTTTACGAGGGACACGCGCCCGCGAGCGCAAACAAGTTGAAGCGCATGCTGGGTCAACGCGTCGCCGAGCCGGACGAGTTGGAGGATCAGTTGTCTTTGTTTTGAGCGAGGGCTTGTGGGAGCGGTTCGTGCTCTTCTCCGCCGAGACGCGTCCAGATTTCGGCGAAGCGTTCTACGTCTGCGCGCGTGCGCTCCATCCGGCGGCGGCTGTCGAGATAGGCAGACCAGTAAGGCGTATTCGTCAGAGCCTTCGTCGTGTCTTCGTCTATCACCTGCGCCATCAGCGCGACGAGGTCTTGCGTGACGCGCGTGTGTTCGAGAAGCGATTGGATAATCGAGTAGGCGAGGCTCGCCTGCTCATAAGCGAGGCCGCCGCCGTGTACGTTCGTCTCAACCGGCGCGATTTCTTCTTCGTCGCTCACGCGCCCGTTCCCTTCCCGGCCTCGTCAACCGGCGCGGCCTCTAACCAACCTCCGCGCACGAACGGTAACTCCGACGTGCGTGCCGCGCAGACTTTCGCCTCGCCGTCGTAGATGTTGACTTCGGTGCCGGGCTTCAGAAAATCGTACTTGATGACGGCGAGCGCGATACGTTTCCGCAATCGCGGCGAGAAGACCGACGAAGTGACGCGCCCCACCTCTCTGCCACCGTCGAGATTTTTAACGAGCGCCCCGATGTTTATCTCCGCGTCCGCGTCATCGAATATCAGCCCGGCGAGTTGTTTGGCGACGTGGCCGCGCCAGTGTATGCGCGCGATGATCTCCTGCCCGATGTAACAGCCCTTCGTGTAACTGACCGCCTCGGCTTCGCGCACGGCTTCGAGCACGACGTTGGCGTCCGACACGTCCACACCGTAGAGAGGCACGCCCGCTTCGACACGCAACACTTCGAGCGCGTCGTATCCGCAGGGCAGCGCGCCCGCCGCGACGAACGCGTCCCACAACTTCTCCGCCCCGACGCCCGCGACGAACAAGTCGAAGCCTTCTTCCGCCGTGTGCGACGCGCGGATGAGCGAAACGTCCGTGCCTTCAAACGTCTTCGTCAAAACGCTCCCGCGCGCGACGCGCGACGCTTCCTCGCCGAGCATGTCGCGCACAAAATCAACGGAGCGCGCACCCTGTACGGAGAGCAGCAAAGTCTCGCTCGTCAGATCGCGCACGCGAAAATCGCCCGCGAGCGTGAAGCGTTCGAGAGTCTTCAACACACGCTCGTGCGTCGCCGTTTCGGTGTCGAAAAGAAATGTCTCGCCGCGTCGAATGATGCGCACGGCGGCGAGCAATCTACCCTGCACGTTCGGAAAGGCGGCGTGCATCCAAGCGCCGTCGGCCAGCGCCTTCACGTCGTTGGTGACGAGGCCGTTCAAGAACTGCACGGCCTCCGTGCCGCTCACTTCAATGCGCCCGCGCGCGGAGAGATCGAACAACCCCGCGTCCGCGCCGCCGCGCACGGCTTCGTACTCCGCCGCCGCGTCGCCGTAATTGGCGAGGACTCGGCGGCCTTCATC
>JBAVPI010000091.1:0-1601 GCA_049692915.1 Pyrinomonadaceae bacterium | reverse complement strand
CGAGGCCGCCGAGGGGAATCAACTCAATCACATTAGCCACAGTTTTAGTCTTCTCTCTAATCTTTTCAATTTTAATATTTACGCTTAAATACTTAAGGGGGTGAAAGCATTATAGCATAGGGCCGCGTCTTTGCCGCCCTTCAGCGCGGCGGCTTACAGCATGCACCGGACGGGCGTCGGCGAGCAGTGCTCAACCGCTCTCCAGAGTGCGTGCCAGCCGCGCCCATTCTTCGACGGTCAGCGTTTCGGCGCGACGTTGCGGTGCAATTTCAGAGGATTCGAGCGCGGCGACTGCTCCACCGGACGCTTCGACGCGCACGCGCAAATCATCCGGCGCTGACCGCAAATTGTTGAGCATCGTCTTGCGCCGCTGCGCGAAGCCCGCGCTCACGACGCTCCATAAAAACCCCTCGTCCTGATTATCGAAAGGTGTGTGCTCAAGCGGGCGCAGGCGCACGACCGTACTCCAGACTTTCGGCACGGGCCGAAACGCTCCCGGCGGCACGTCAAAAAGCGCCTCACGCTCGCAATACCCTTCGACGAGCACGGAGAGGTAGCCGCGCTCGCTCGTCGAGGGCGGAGCAGTAATGCGCTCGACCACTTCGCGCTGCAACATCAGGGTAAACTCGTTGAGGCAGCGGCGGTGCGCGATGAGGTGTTGCAGAATCGCCGTCGAGATATTGAAGGGCAGATTGGCGACGACGCGCGCGCGTGTGGCCGGAGCAATCGCTTCACAGAAATTCACTCCCAGAGCATCCGCCTCGACCAACTCGAAATTTTCCCGCACGCCGAAATCCGCACGCAGGAGCGGCGCGAGGTCGCGGTCAAACTCGATGGCGACGACCCTGCACGATTCCTCTACGAGTCTCGCCGTCAACGCGCCACGCCCCGCCCCGATCTCGACAATCGTCTCACCGCCATGCGGACTTAACGCGTCAACGATGCGCGCGATGAAACTTTCGTCCACCAGAAAGTTCTGGCCCAGCCTTTTTTTTGCGCGCGGAAGATTCATAAGAGATGTGCCGGGAGATAGTCACAGGTCAGGAGCAAAACAAACAGGGGCCGGACAAACAGAGGCCGAAAGTCATGCGTCGGAAGTTAAACTCAAGACGGCTCTTCTTCCGTCGCCTCCCTTTGACTCCCAACTTCCCTCGCTTGTCCACTGTCACCCGTCGCTGCTTTAACGTATCCGGTGATTTCAACGTCGGACGCGTGGCGTGTGATTTCAACGTCTTGAAGTTTGACCCCATCGGCGATGCCCGCCGCGCCCTTGCCGCCGACGGAGGGCATCGCGTCGCGCCCGCCGATGATCAGCGGCGCGATAAAGAAACTCACTTTATCCACTAGCCCCGCTTCGAGAAACGAGGCGGCGACCGTTCCTCCGCCTTCGACGAGGACGCTTTGCACATCGCGCCTGTGCAATTCATCGAGCACCGCGCCGGGGTCTCGCCAGCCGGACTCTCCGCCCACGACATCAACTCCGCGTTCTTCGAGCGCCGCACATCTCTGCGCGTCGGCCTTCGTCGAACAAAAGACGACGACGGGAATCTCGCGCGCCGTCCGTGCGAGCCTTGACGCGGGATTCAGTTGCAGTCGTTCGT
>JBAVPI010000090.1:0-6985 GCA_049692915.1 Pyrinomonadaceae bacterium | reverse complement strand
AGTTGACCGAGGCGGATAACCGAATTACATATCCTTGTTACAAATCATTCGATGATTTTATTGACGTAGAGAGATTGCAGTCTCTTGATGGGTACATCACCGAAAGAATTAAACGGCACATCAAGACGCAGCAAGACCTTCAGTTTTATACCGGCCCTTATAAGCTCAAGGACGCGAGTCCCGACCGGCCCGGTTCGAGAATGATTTATCTCGCGCAGTCAAATCTTCCCGACAGTTATTTTGATCTGGATCGAACCGATGTGTGGAAGTTGACCGAGGCGGCTCAAGAATTTTCGTTGCTGATGGACTTCATCGCCACCCTGCCCTTCAAGGCGACAGGCAGAATGCTCATCATGTATGACGATTTGTATAGACCTGTTTCAGCCCATCGGGATCATGCTGAACAGGACGTATGCCATGAATTCATCTGGTTTCGCACGAACCTGCGCAAGCCTTTCTACATGATTAACCATGAGACGAGACAAAAACTGTACGTCGAGTCCTATAGCGCATGGTTCGACACGGTCAATCAATTTCATGGTAGTGACGCTATGAAAGGTTTATCTTTCAGTATCAGAGTTGACGGCGTTTTCACCGACGAATTCAAAAAAAGCATCCCTACTCCTGAACGTAATCCGGCATCAACACCCGCGCTCTGGGCATGCGCCTCACGATAAAAAGTCGGAATCAAAGTTTTGCATGATTGAAGTTCCATTCTCAAAAAATCATCGCCTCACAAGGACAGGTCTGAACAAATGTTGACAACGCGTTGACGCCGTTGAAGCGGCGCGTGGAACTTTCCGTTTCCAGCACCAACTCCCACAACAGACTAACCTCTATCGGGGCCTCTCAATCATTTCGAGGCCCTGTCCAATATCAACATCGTGTACCTGACCGTACAGACCACATGGGCGGGACATTGATATTTTTTAGTTTTCTAAAAGCAGCGTGTTTGTTCGCCTCTAACGCAGGCTTCGCTATTGCTGCGCCGGAGACAGGATGACCGACATTCTTTAATGTCACATGTGTTGCTTTTTTCAACAGGGAATTCAAACGACAATAAAACTTAATCTTTCCTCAATATTTTAATTGTAAAAGAGAAATATGAAAATTTATATCAGCGGACTTTATAGCGGTACTAATCCACAGCCGGGGGTCGGAATTTCGCGTTCCTTAAGACAGGCGTACCCGAACGCCACTCTCGTCGGCGTCGAGTATTCGAATCGCAGTTCGGGCATACATTGGCCTGAGCTTGACGAGTTGTGGGTGCAAAGACCTTGGGAAGAATTGAATCTCGATGCCTATGCCGTGCAGGTTAAGGAGGTACTGGATGCGGGCGCTCTCTGGGTCTCAGGGGTTGATCTGGAGATCATGTGGCTCGCGACGGTGTTCCCCGAAGGGCATCGGAATTTGCTGATCCCGCCCGCCACGGCGATTCAAAAGGTGAGCAAGCCTGCGGTTGAGGCGCACAAGGGTCTGCCCGTGCGTATTCCCACATTCATCTCCACTGAACTCTCCGACTGGGAGTTGCACGCTTTTTGCCGTCAACATGATTGGAAGGTGTGGCTCAAAGGCCCTTATTACGAAGCCGTCCGCACTTCGAGTTGGGACGTGTTTGAAAGGGTTCGCGTCCTGCTTTCACGCGCGTGGTCAACCGAGCGTCTGTTTCTCCAAACACATGTTACGGGCTATGAAGAGTCAGTCTGCTTCAGCGCTTACAGGGGCGAACTCGCAGGGGCCGTCTATATGCGTAAGCGCGAGTTGACGGAGGAGGGGAAAACATGGGCGGGCGACGTGACGGAAGTGCCGGAAGAGTTCGCCATCCCGCTTCGCAAAATAGTCAAAGAGTTGAACTGGACGGGCGGCGCGGAACTGGAGATGGTGCGTGATCTGGACGGGCAGTTATGGTTGATCGAGTGCAATCCGAGATTCCCTGCGTGGATTTACGGCTCGACCCTCGCCGGACGCAATTTGCCCGCAATGATGATTGAGATGGCGACGGGTATCAAAGCGCAAAAAGCACCTGCCGTGGGCGAAGAGTTCACGCGCGTTGTTCTGGAAGTGCCGGTGCGCTCGCAATACCCTCTGCCGCCCTTGGCTGAACCCTTTCCGGGTGCGGTCGGCCATTCGTTGAAGCATCCTTCGGGCACACTGGCTCTGGCGAAACGGCTGCACAAGCTGACCGACATCGAGAGCGATGGCGACAGCGACGGGCATCACAAATCGAATGAAGCAAACGCGCCGGTCGTGCCCTCTTCATTCATTAATGATGTTAAAAGTTTTGACCTTGCGGGAATGGAGACGCCGGGGTGGCTCTTTCTCGAAAGCACGGCTGCCGATCTTTTCAAACGCGCTGCCGCTCTGTCGAGCAATCTCACCACTCCCGAAATCAAAGTCACGAATGCTTACAGCATCAAGACGAACCCTGATGAGCGACTGATTAGATTAGCGTTGGAGTCCGGGTTTTTCGCTGAAGCCATCAGCCTGCTGGAAGTGCAAAAGGCTCTGAAGGTCGGATTCAAGCCGGAGCAGGTCATCCTCAACGGCCCCGGCAAATGGTGGCCCGAAGGTCTCATGCCGCGTGAGCGGATGCACGCCGTCTTCTGTGATTCAATTGCTGATTTGAGGCGTGTCGCCGCCGGTCTCGAAAGAAAAGAGCTTCAGTCGAAGATCGTGGGCGTGCGTTTGCGAACCCCGAACATCAACTCGCGGTTCGGCATTCCGGTCAACACATCCGAAGCCCTCAAGACGTTGGTCGAAGCGGTAGAAACTTTGCCGCGCGACTGTTCCTTCGGCATTCACTTTCATATGGCGAGCAGCAACGTCGGCGTCCGTCAGTGGTGGCATCTCTACGAGTCTATGCTCAGATGGTGTCGTTCAATCGAGACGCTCGCGGGGCGCGAGGTCGAATGTTTGGACATCGGCGGTGGTTGGTTCCCGGACGACTGGCATACGGGTTCAACCGACCAATTCGCGGGCGCGATTCACAGCGCGCAGCGTTTCCTGCCGCACGTCACACAGATTATTTCCGAACCCGGCAAGGCGATGTCTCAGCCCACGATGGCCGTGGCAATGCGGCTGCTTGAATTTGACGAGTCGGAACGCGAGATCAAGGAGGCGGTAGTTGATGGCTCGATTGCCGAACTGCCAATGAATTTTTTTCAACCGCACAGGATTCTCCATAGAGATGCACGGACTAACGAATGGCGACCGTTGAAGCGCGGACAGACACAGCTTCTGGGACGGCTCTGCATGGAGCATGACGTGGTCGCGTCAAATGTCGAGTTGCCGGAGGGAGCGCGCGTCGGCGACGTTCTGATTTTCTGTGATGCGGGAGCTTACGATAGGAGTATGTCTTATGTCTTCGGGCGTGGCTAGAATTAAGATCGAAGTTAATGAGGTTGATTTCGTTGACGCGGGGGCGGCGATTGAAAGATGGCGCGGCTTTCCGGCATCATACATTTCGCATCACGGCGAGCAATGTTGTCATATCGCTCGTGAATGGTTTCTTTCGACGGACTATTCGCAACTGAATGCGGGGACACGGCTTGCAGGGCCGCGCTGGCTTCGCGTCAAGTACAAGTGGGGGCCGTCCGCATGGCCGCTTCACTGGTGCGAGGCCGCCGAGCAGAAGACGCTCGATTGTGGAGCGCTGGCCGCGCTCGCGCATGAAGCGTTTATCGCCCGCGGCGTCGAGAGTTACCCGACACAACTCATACAGCAATACACGGATGAGAACGCACGCCACTGGAGCAGGAGTTGGGACGAAGCCAACGTCTCACCCAACTGGATTAAGGATGATTTAATCTACCACGAAGCGTGCACGGTGGTCGGGCGAGACGACGAGATTAGAATCTGGGACCCGACCGCCAGTTGGTGGATCAATCCGAAGCAGTTCGGCGGGTACGGGGGATTGATCGCGCTTCGTGTCTTCGGGTCGGCGGAGTTGCCCCGTACCTTCAAATGGGGGACGCACAACATCATTCCGAATCAGTGGCACAAAATTGAGAGGGCACGCGCGGACTTCGCTTGAGTCGAAATTTTTCGCACAATTTGAAGAGCCGCCTTTCTCGAAAATGTCCCGACATGAATTGAAGGCGGCTCTTCAAATGATGAAAGTCATGCTAACTGAACATCCCGTGCGGGGCGACAGGTAAGACCCCGCGCGGCGTCTTCTTGTTGCCGGTTCGTTCTGTCCGTTTCGATACGGAAGAAGCAGAAAAATTCGGAGACCACTTTCGTCTGATCGCGGCTGCCGGTTGCGACGCGCTTTTTGTTGACGGCTCATAGCCCGACATTTTCGTCGCTCATCAAGATATCTCGCCCGGAGGTGCGTGCTGCCTGATCTTACGCCCGCGCCACTCCACGGGCCGTCTCGCCCTTCGTCTCGCCGTCGGTAATGTGCTAACTACCGTCAGACATCTCGCGCCAAGTATGAAAATTAATTTGCGATCAGCAGGCAATTGTGATGAGCGAGGTGAATTGGTCTTGTGACTGAAGCCGGAGTTCGTGCAACTTGAGATTCGCTACAGAAATGATAGGGGAAAATTATGCTTGAAAAAGACCTGTTTTTTCATCCGTCAAGTAAAATATTAAAAGCCTGTGAAACCGGAATCATAGCGCGGCTAACAAACTTTTTGCAGCTCTTCTTGTTGTTATCAATTTGCGCCGTCGCCGCTCACGCGCAAGGGTCTTCGAGCAAAAAAGAGGATGAGGATTTAATTAAATCGAGTCGTCCGACCATTGCTAATCCGGCTGAGTTTCAAAAACCGGGCATCCTGCAAATCGAGTATGGCTATGATGGAAATTTCCGCGCCGACGAGTTTCGGTCGCAGCAAAGCGCGCCGCTCACAGTTCGTTTCGCGCCCGTCGAGCATCTCCTTCTGGATTTCAATATTGATACGGTTATTTCCGAGAAAGACGAAATGGAATTGCGCGAAACCGGGGTCGGGGATACAAGATTGGGCGTGCAGTTTCTCGCGCTCAAAGACACCGAACAACATCCGGCACTGGCTTTTGCTTTTTATGTGAAAGTGCCGACGGCAAGCAGCGAAAAAAATCTCGGAACCGGTCGCACGGATTATCGCGTAGTCGCTCTGCTCAGCAAAAAGATGGGCAAAACCGACATTGATTTCAACGGCGCATATTTGAACGTCGGGCGTGAGTTCGGAGACCGCAGGGCTTCAGGCGGTCAAGCGGCTCTATCTTTTTCTCGTGAATTTGAAAACAATTTCGGGATCGTCGGAGAGGTGGCAGGACAGAGCGAAGACGACGGGCAGCCGAGGGGAATCTTCGGGCTTGGCGCAATGACTTACAAAGTCAACAAACGTCTTCAATTTGATACCGGATTGCGTTTCGGTTTAAATCCGGGTGCGCCGCGTGTCGGCTGCTTCGCCGGATTTACCGTCGGCGTCGGCAGCCCCTTTAAGAAAAAATGATATTGTCCATTCTCAATTCAAGGAGAATTTATGAGACGCTTTTTTCGCAATAACGGACTTTCGCTGGTGTTATTCGCTCTGTTTTTCTTTTCCATGCTGGGGCAGTATTTTACTGGTCGTCTCGAACTTAATGATGACCGGCAGCAGCACGGGCGAAGCGCCGTCGGCTATGTCGAATACTTGAGCGAAGGACATTTTATCGAAGGCGTTTTTGAAAATTGGGAGAGCGAGTTTTTACAAATGGGCATGTATGTCGTGCTGACAATTTTCCTTTTCCAAAAAGGTTCGTCCGAATCAAAAACTCCCGACATTCTTTCCCGCGTTGATGTGATTCCGGAAGATGCCCGCCAAAATCCCGATGCGCCTTATCCGGTCAGGCGCGGCGGTTTTTTGCTGAAAATCTACCAGAACTCTTTGAGCCTGACGCTGTTTCTGCTTTTTATCCTCTCGTTTATTCTGCACGCCGCCGGCGGCGTCAAGGTCTACAATCAAGAGCAAGCCGAACACGGCGCGGCGTCCGGCGCAACTCTCATCCAGTACCTCGGAACTTCGCGCTTCTGGTTCGAGTCGTTTCAGAATTGGCAAAGCGAGTTTTTGTCCATCGGTTTGATGGTGGTGCTCTCGATTTTCTTGCGGCAAAAAGGTTCGCCCGAATCCAAGCCCGTTGACTCTCCGCACGACGCGACAGGAAACGATTAAACAAGTACGCGGCCTGTGCTTCAAAACTACGAACGCGACCGCATGAAGATAAACTTAACTCAAGACACAGGCGGCGTGTTTAAAGTAAACGATCCGTCGAATAAATCATTCGCGCCGCACGCAACTCGCGCGGCTTTCATGGACGAGGCCGCCACGGTTATCAGGTTGTGTACGCCGCCCCTTCGTTTGCTCTCCACGGCGTCAGGCTGTTTTCCCGCCCGCGAGTAATTCCCATGATTGTCATGATCAATGGTTCGTTCGGCGTCGGCAAAACTACGGTGGCAAAATTGTTGCGCGAGGCCGTCAAAGGGAGTGCGATATATGATCCGGAGTGGGCCGGAATCGTCTTGATGCGTCTGCCCAAGTGGATCAAACCGAAAGGGTCTGGGACGGGCGACTTTCAAAACATAGACCTGTGGCGGAGGTCTGTTGTCGCGGGCGTCAGGTTGTTTCGTCTCTTCGCTTCAGGCCCCGTCATTGTTCCTATGACTTTCAGCCACCGCGCCTACTTTGATGAGATCGTCATGGGTCTCCGGCGTCTCGACCCTGAGTTGAGGGTGTTCTGCTTAAAGGCCGGTCTGCCGACAGTTAAAAAGCGCCTTGCATTACGCGGGACTGAAATCGAAGAGGCGAAATGGATTGCGCGCCGGATTGTTGAGTGCGCGCAGGCTCATCTCGACCCCCATTTTGGCGAGCCGGTTGACACGGAAGAACGCACCGCTGATGAGGTAGCCCAAGACATCATGGCGAGATTACACCGCTCAAATGCAACCCCCGCTTAACAACGACATGCACCCGACGGCGTCGAAACGTCCCTTTGATTAGAAGCTTGAACAGGTTTGGCATCA
>JBAVPI010000089.1:0-3295 GCA_049692915.1 Pyrinomonadaceae bacterium | reverse complement strand
TGATCAACCAGTTCGACACGGGGTCGGCGGCCTATCACATTCCGGCGCTGGTGAGGTTGCGAGGACGACTCGATGAGGGAGCGCTGGAACGGAGTTTGAGCGAGATCGTGCGGCGGCACGAGTCGTTGCGCACGACCTTCAGCGTCGTGGAGGCAGAGCCGGTGCAGGTCATCGCGGCGGCGGCGAGTGTGCCGCTACCCGTGACAGACATCAGCCTGCTGTCCGATGCAGCGCGGGAAGAGGAAGCGCGACGCCTGCTGAGTGAAGAGGCACGACTGCCCTTCGATTTGGAGGGGGGGCCGCTGTTGCGTGCATCTCTGCTGCGAGTGGCAGAAGACGAGCACATTCTAATGTTGGTGATGCACCACATCGTCTCGGATGGGTGGTCAATGGGAGTGCTGGTGAGAGAGTTGACGGCGCTCTACGAGGCATACCTTGAAGGGCGTGAGTCACCGCTCGAAGAACTCTCGATTCAATATGCGGACTATGCGGTCTGGCAGCGTGAAGGGTTGCAGGGAGAGGCACTCGATAAGCAGTTGCGCTACTGGAGAGAGAGGTTGGAAGGCGTCGCCGTCCTCGAACTACCGACGGATCATCCACGGCCAGCGGTGCAGCGTTATCGAGGGAGTCGGCAGACGAGCGTCATCGAGCGGAGTGTCAGCGCGGGGTTGCATGAGTTGGCGAGGCGCGAGGGTGCGACGCTCTTCATGGTCTTGCTGGCGGGGTGGCAGGCGTTGCTCTCTCGCTACAGCGGGCAGGAAGACATCTGCGTCGGGACGCCGATTGCCGGACGAGGGCGACGCGAGTTAGAGGGGCTGATCGGCTTCTTCGTCAACACGCTGGTGATGCGGGCACATGTGGACGGAGCGGAGAGTTTCCGAGAGTTGGTGGGGCAGGTACGAGAGGCGAGTCTGGGAGCATACGCTCATCAGGAGTTGCCGTTTGAGAAGCTGGTGGAAGAGTTGCAGCCTGAGCGTGACGCCAGCCGCAACCCGCTCTTTCAGGTGCTCTTCGCGTTGCAGAATATGCCTGTGCAAGCGCTCGAACTGCCCGGCATCACGCTCCGCCCGCAGCAGTTCGAGAGCGGCGTGACGCGCTTCGATCTCGAACTGCACCTCTGGGAAAACGCGGAGGGATTACGCTGCACCTTCGTTTACAGCACCGATCTGTTTGACGAGACGACCATCAAACGTCTGCTCGAAAGCTTCGAGACGCTGCTGTCGGGCATCGTCGCCAATCCCGACGAGCGCATCACGAAGCTGCCTCTGTTAAAGCCCGCCGAAGAGCGCCGCATGCTGGTCGAATGGAACGAGACGGCGGCGGGATTTCCTTCGCAGCAATGCGTTCACGAACTCTTCACCGAACAGGTCGGGCAGACGCCCGGCGACATTGCCGTCGTGTTCGGAGAAGCATCCTTGAGCTACGGCGAACTCGACGCTCGCTCTAATCAATTCGCACACTACTTGCGACGACTCGACATCGGGCCGGAGAGCGTTGTGGGCATCTGCATCGAGCGTTCGTTGGAGATGGTCGTGGCGGTGCTCGGCGTGCTGAAAGCGGGCAGCGCATACCTGCCGCTTGATCCTGAATACCCGCAGGAGCGCCTCGCCTACATGCTTGAGAACGCAGGCGCGCGTGTGATTCTGACGCAGGAGCACTTGCTCAATCGCCTCGATGTCTCAACGGCAGAAGTCATCTGTTTCGATCATCTGGCGGAGGCTCTGGCGGCAGAGAGTGTTGAGATTCTTCCGGCTGTGGCATCGGGCGATAACCTCGCCTACGTGATTTACACGTCAGGCTCGACGGGCAAACCGAAGGCGATCATGATGCCGCACCGCCCGCTCGTCAATCTTATCCGTTATCAATGCGAACGCTCGGCTCTCATTTCATCTACGCCGCGCACGCTGCAATTCGCCTCCCTGAACTTCGACGTTTCGTTTCAGGAAATCTTCTCGACTCTCTGCACGGGCGGCACGCTGATACTCATCGAGGAGGATGTGCGGCGCGACATGGACGCCCTGTTGAATGTCCTGCAAGAGGCGCGCGTCGAGCGACTGTTCCTGCCCTTCGTCGCATTGCAAGCGCTGGCGGAAACGTCGGAGCGAGAGGGAATGGTGCCGTCGAGTTTGCGCGAGGTAATTACGGCGGGCGAACAGTTGAAGATTACGCGCCACATCAGGGGCATGTTTGAAAAGCTACAGGGAAGCGTGCTCGACAACCAATACGGGCCGAGCGAGTCGCATGTGGCGAGCGCTTTTCAATTGAGCGGCACGCCACGCGACTGGCCGGAACTGCCGCCCATCGGGCGACCCATCGCCAACACGCAACTATACGTGCTGAATCGAGAGATGGAGCCTGCTCCCGTCGGAGTCGCGGGCGATTTGTATATCGGTGGCGACTGTCTGTCGAGAGGCTATCTGAATCACGCGGAGGCGACGGCGCAGAAATTTGTGCCCCTCCCCTTTTCCACACAGCCGGGGGCACGTTGCTATAAAACCGGCGACCTCGCGCGTTATCTGCCGGATGGAAATCTTGAGTTCCTCGGACGTGACGACGGGCAGGTGAAGATACGCGGCTACCGCATTGAACTCGGAGAAATCGAAGCGGTGCTGGCCGATCATGAAACGGTGAGCGAGACGGTCGTCGTCGTCCACACGGATGAAGCCGGAGAGAAGCGTCTGGTGGCATACGTGGTCGGAGCGAAGGGCGAGGAAGGCGCATTGAGGACGAGCGAGTGGCGGCAGTTTCTCAAGCTGCGTCTGCCCGACTATATGATTCCGACGGCCTTCGTCATGCTGGAGCGGATGCCCCTGACGCCGAGCGGCAAGGTGGACAGAAAGGCCCTGCCTGCGCCCGACGCTTCGCGCGCCGGAGTGGATGATACGTATGTCGCGCCTCGCTCTCCCGTCGAAGAGATCGTCGCCGACATCTGGTGCGAAGTGCTGCGACTGGAGCGGGTCGGCGTCCATGACAATTTCTTCGAGTTGGGCGGTCACTCTTTGCTCGCCACTCAGGTCGTCTCCCGTGTCAGAGAAGTGCTTAGCATCGAGATGCCGCTGCGCACCCTCTTCGAGTCTCCCACTGTCGCCGCTCTCGCCGCCTGTGTCGAGACGCAGGCGGGCGAAGGGCTGGCGCTTCGACCACTCGTCAAGGTGGGGCGTGGCGAGCGAGGCTTGCCGCTCTCGTTCGCGCAGCAGCGGATGTGGTTGATCAACCAGTTCGACACGGGGTCGGCGGCCTATCACATTCCGGCGCTGGTGAGGTTGCGAGGACGACTCGATGAGGGAGCGCTGGA